>CAIMMM010000001.1 GCA_903842575.1 uncultured Bacteroidota bacterium
TTAACTTTACCGCCTTTTAAATATGCATAACAAATAACGAACATAAATTTTATAAGTATGCTACGAAAGTTACTCTTAGTCAGTTGTATTATTCTGGCTTCAAACGTTTTAGTCTTTGCTCAGTCCGGTACCCTTAAAGGAAGATTAACCGATAAAGACAAAAAAGAGCCCATACCATTTGCAACAGTTGTTGTTGAAACTGGAGGTAAACAAGTTGGAGGAGCGAATACAGATATTGATGGAAATTACACCATCAAGCCTCTAACACCAGGAAAATATAATGTAAAGGCCTCATTTGTGGGTTATAAACAGTTGATGATTACTGATATTATTATTAAATCAGATAATATCACTTTCCAAGATTTTAAATTGGAAACTTCTTTAACAAAACTAAACGAAGTTGTTGTTGAAGGTTATAAAGTTCCATTAATTGAAAAAGATGGAGGTTCCTCTGGAGGTACTGCAACAAAAGACCAAATTGCAAAAATGCCAGGACGTTCTGCAGAATCAGTTGCAGTAACCGTTGGTGGTGTGTTTTCTAAAGATGGTGAAATGGGAAGCGTTAGAGGTTCTCGTTCAGAAGGTACAGTTACTTATATTGATGGTGTTAGAGTTAGCGCAGGATCTAGCGTTCCTCAATCTGCAATTGAGCAAGTTACTGTAATTACTGGTGGTTTGCCTGCTCAATATGGCGATGCTACTGGTGGTGTTGTAAATATTACAACAAAAGGACCATCGCGCCAATTTGGTGGTGGTGTTGAAGTTTTAACTTCTGAATTTTTGGATAATTTTGGTTATAATCTTGTAGGATTTAATTTACAGGGACCACTTCTAAAAGGAAAAGATTCTACAAAATCAACTTCACTTCTTGGTTATTTTATTTCTGGTGAGCTTTCTTCAGAAAGAGATAATAGTCCATATCAATATGGTACTTGGAAAGCTAATGATGATTTATTAGCTCAATTAGAAAAAGAACCACTTAGACCTTCAGGAACTGGAACAGGTACTTTTTTGAATTCTGAATTTGTAAGAAATGATGGAACTCAATTAGAAAATATTAAATCCAAAGAAAATGCAGGAAGTCAAGGAATTGATCTTTCTGGAAAAATTGATGTTAGAACAACTCCAAATACAACATTAACTTTTGGCGGAAGTCTTAATTATGGTACAGGAAGAAATTTCAGTCCAGCAAATACCTTATTCAATTCGGTAAATAACCAAAGTTACACATCAACCGCTTGGCGTGTCTTCGGTAGATTTACCCAAAGGTTTCCTGGTGAAAAAGACAGTAAATCTTTAATTAAAAATGTTTATTATTCTATTCAAGCCGATTATTCGAAAAGTAATTATGAACAAGGTGATAAAAATCACAAAGATGATTTGTTCAAATATGGTTATATTGGAAAATATACTACTCATAAAGCAAAATCGTATGAATTTGGTTTAGATACTGCCCTTGGAATTACAGGTTATTTATTGAGAAACAATTATGATATTGGAGTTGATTTTGAAAGAAGTGAAGTAAATCCTGAATTGGCCAATTATACTTCTCAGTATTACACTTTATTTGAACCAGGTTCTGAAGCCTATTTAAATCAATCAAATATTCAATTATTTGGTGGTTTGCTTAATGGCGATACTCCTCCATCAGTTTATGGAATGTGGGCTAATACTGGTACTGTTGGAAACTCTTACTATAAAAATGATGTTACTCAAATGGCATTAAATATCAATGCTTCTGCAGATATTAAAAATCATGGAATACAATTTGGTTTTCGATATGAAGAACGCGATAACAGAGTTATCAGTTATGGTGGAAATGGTTCTAATCCTGGACCCGCTGAATTATGGTATTTAATGCGCACTGAAACAAACAAACATATTGCTGAGTTAGACTTTTCTAATCCACACCCTCTTTATATAGATGGAGTTTATCAAAATATTATTGATTATGACAGACTATATGATGCTGGATCACAATCATTTTTTGATAAAAACTTGCGTAAAAAATTAGGCTTAGATCCAACTGGAACGGATTGGATTGATGTTGATAGTTATGCTCCAGAAACTTTTAGTATTGATATGTTTAGTGCTGATGAACTTTTAAATGGTGGAAAATCCTATGTTTCTTATTATGGTTATGACCATACAGGAAAAAAATTGAGCTCTCAACCAAGTTTCGATGATTTCTTTACTGCAAAAGATGCTGATGGAAATTTTAAAAGAGAAATTGGTGCATATAAACCAATTTATATGGCAGGATATATTTCTGATAAATTTGCATTCAA
>CAIMMM010000002.1 GCA_903842575.1 uncultured Bacteroidota bacterium
ATAATATTATTAAAAGATGTACATTTGTCGGCTGTTAAGTTTAGATTTTAACTTAACTATTAGAAAAATTAACTTAATTTTATTTATGAAAAAACTTGTTATTAGTACATTATTCGTCATGCAAGTGTTTTTTGTTTTTGCACAAACAACCACAGGATTAACTGGAAAAGTTGTAGATTCTAAAACACAAAAACCGTTACAGAATGTTGTTGCCTCTATTCAAAACACCGCTTTAACTGCATTGACAGATGGTAGTGGAATGTTTGCTTTTAAAGAAGTAGCTAAAGGCAGTCAATTATTGCAAATTAAAAGCAATGGTTATAAAGATCAGTTGCTATCAGTTGAAATTGAAACTGGAAAACTATTAGATTTAGGCGTTATTGTTTTGGAAGAAGACATTACTTCGGAACAACAGTTAAGCTTAATTACTATCACAGAAAATGATTTAGGAGATGATAATAGCGGTTCTGAAAGTACTGCAGGTTTGTTACAAGCTTCTAGAGATGCTTTCCAACAATCGGCAGCATTCAACTGGGGTCAGGCGCGTTTTAGAGTTAGAGGATTAGATAATGAATATGGAACTACCATGATAAGTGGTATTTCTATGAACAAAATTTATGATGGAAGACCACAATTCAGCAACTGGGGTGGGCTAAATGACGCTACTAGAAATCAAGAATTTACAACAGGTTCTGCGCCTTCTGATTATACTTTTGGAGGACTTCTTGGAACACAGGAAATCAATACCAGAGCTTCTGTATATAGAAGAGGTTCAAGAGTTTCGTTTTCGGGAACAAATACAAACTATAGTTGGAGAACAATGGGAACACATGCGTCCGGGATGAGTAGAGACGGATGGGCATTTGTAGTTTCTGCATCAAGAAGATGGGCACAAGAAGGTTATTTCGAAGGGACAGATTATAGTGCAAATTCAATGTTTGCTAGTGTTGAAAAGAAAATAAATGAAAGACATAGCCTTAATTTCACTTCTATCTTTTCACAAAACTTAAGAGGTAAAAATTCGCCAAATACAGATGAAATGGCTGAATTAGCAGGTGTTAAATACAATTCTTATTGGGGTTGGCAAAATGGCAAAAAAAGAAATTCTAGAAACAAAATGGTTGAAGAGCCTATCAATATTTTGAGCCATTACTGGAGAGTAACTGACAAAACTAATTTAAATACTAGTGTTGCTTATCAAACAGGTTCTATTTCAAATAGCCGCTTTGACTTTCACAATGTAGACAATCCAGATCCTTCTTATTACAGAAAACTTCCTAGTTATTACACTTCAAGTTATGATGGTTTAGGAAACTATACGGGTAATAGTGCTGCAAATTTAATATTGGCAGCAAATGCTCCTTTTTTAACCAATAGACAACTTGATTGGGATGCAATATATACTTCCAATTCTAACCCAAACAATCTTCAACCCGGGTTAAGTCATTTTGTTATTTATGAAGACCGAACTGACGACAAACAATTTACAGCAAACTCTATTATAAATTCTCAACTTGCTGATAATATTGTTCTAAACGCTGGGGCAACTTTCAAAAAATTAAAATCGCATAACTACAAATATTTAACGGATTTATTAGGGGGAACCTATTTTGACAATGTTGATCCTTTTGGAACCAATGCACAACAAAATTCAACCAATTTAGACAATACTAATACAAATATTGGCGTTGGTGATACTTATGGTTATAACTATAATTTATTAGCTACGGTTGTTGATGCATTTACCCAATTTAAATTTACATATAAAAAAGTTGATTTTTATTTAGCTCAAACGTATGCTCGTTCAGAATATCAAAGAGAAGGATTGTACAGAAATGGTTATTATGCTACAAACTCTTTAGGTAAAAGTGATAATATTATATTTGAAAACTTTGGTTTCAAAGGAGGGTTAACATACAAAATTTCAGGAAGACAATTCTTGAATTTTAATAGTGTTTATATGACGCAAGCGCCAACATTAAAAAACACTTTCCCAAATGTTCGTATCAACAACAATATTGTAACAGATCTTAAAAGTGAAAACATTAGTGGCGTAGATGCAAGTTATATCATTAAAGCACCTAAATTCAAATCTAGAATAACCGCTTATTATTCTAAAATTAAAAACGCAACGGAAACCTCTTTCTTTTTTGCTGATGGAGTAGCAGTTGATGATGGGAATCCAGATACTGCAAATGACCCTACAAGTGCATTTGTTGCTGAAACGGTAACGAATATTGATAAAAAACAAATTGGTTTAGAACTTGGTATGGAATATCAAGTTACTTCAACCATTAAAGCCATTTTATCAGCTGGTTATGGTGAGTATACCTATGACAACAATCCTAATGTTTCGATAAACATTGATGCATTGGCTTCTCCAACTAACATCTATCCGGAAGTTAGTTATGGCAGAGCAAATTTAAAAGATTACAAACAACCTGGAATGCCGCAAACTGCAGCTTCGTTTGGATTAGAATACAGAGACCCTAAATTTTGGTGGGTTGGTGCTAACATCAATTATTTAGCCAATAATTATATCGATGTTGCGCCTATAACAAGAACCCAACATTTTGTTATCAATCCTGAAGATCCTTTTGGTTTACCTTTTGCTGAAGCTACACCAGAAAGAACAAGAGAATTGTTGAAACAAGAAAAATTCGATGATTTTGCCTTGTTTAATTTAACTGGTGGGAAATCTTGGAAAGTGGGAAATCAAACTTTTGGTTTCTTTGCTAGTGTCAACAATGTGTTTGATGTAACTTATAAAACAGGCGGATTTGAGCAATCGAGAAATTCAACTTTTAGAGAGATGAATCAAGATGTGTTAAGTGGAACTCCCGCTTTTGCTCCAAAATATTTTTACGGTTATGGAAGAACGTATTTCCTTAATCTTTATATTAACTTTTAATACTAATTGTTATGAAAACAAACATGTTTAAGTCGATCTTATTTACAACTGTAATTCTGTTATCTTTTGCAAGTTGCACTAGCGATAACGATTATAAAGTTGCTCAATTTAATCCTTTGGTTTTTGCTCAAGATTTTAATGTTGGAGCAGACAACACTGAACTAATTTTAACCGATTGGAATAATTACGCTGAAGTTGGAACCGCAAAATGGAAACAACAAATTTATAGCGGAAATGGTTATGCTGAATTTTCCAGTTATCAATCAGGACAAGCAACAAATATAGCTTGGCTAATTTCCCCAGCTATAAATATGGATGCTCACGAAGGCGAAAAGTTAGTTTTTCAATCTTCACAAGCGTATGTGTCTTCAGCTGCCAATAGTCTTCAGCTTTTAATCTCTACCGATTATGATGGTACAAACGTAACTGCTGCAACATGGTCACCTATTACTGCAACGCTTCCAACTACAACTGCTAGTTATTTTGCATTTATTAAATCAGGCGAAATAGATCTTTCTACTTATACAGGAAATATTTATATTGCGTTCAAATGCAAAGGTTCAGGAACAAACTCAGCGCTAGATGGTTCTTACCAAATAGATAACATTAGAATTTTTTATTAAAATAAAATTGTAAATTATTATGAAAAACGTATTTTTAAAAACCGCACTAATTGCTTTATTCACTGGGTTATTATTATCCAGTTGTGTAAATGACGATTTTAAAAATCCAAATACTGGATTTACTACAACTGAGTTGGTGCCCAACAAAACTGTTCAAGAAATTGCAACAGCTACAAATGCAACTGTCACTCAGTATACTACTGATGATATTATTGAAGCATATGTTACTTCTAGCGATGAAACAGGAAACTTCTATAATTCGATATCTTTTCAAACAATTCCTGGCCCTGCAGACAACCCTCAACCAGTTGGATTTAGTGTTCCTGTAAATTTAAAATCGTTTGTTAAAGGTTTTACACCTGGAAGAAAAGTTTATATTAAATTGAATGGATTATACAGAGCTATTGTTGATGGTTCTATGCAAATAGGAGCATTATACCAACCTAATCCAACCGATACTCCAAAAGTTGGAAGACTTTCTGAAACAGAATGGCAAAATTACTTGTTCATATCAGCTACACAAGTTCCTGAAAATTCTTTCATTAGAACTGTAACGCTTGCGCAAGCTGCTACAGATGCAAATTTAAATACACTTGTTGAAGTTAACAATGTTCAATTTGCTGATGGTTCTCTTAACAGAACCTATTATGATGTTGATTCTGGTGGTGGCGCAACCAACCATGATATTACTGATGTAGCAACCGGAACGACAAAATTTTTTAGAGTGAGTAGTTATGCAGCTTTTGCGCATTATAATGTTCCTTCTGGAAGTGGAAAAATTAGAGGAGTTATGACTCGATATTCAACCGATTATCAGTTTTTAGCACGTGTAGTGTTGAAAGAAGAAAGTTGGACACTAGATAATGAATTGCCAAAAAAGAGTGATGTTTTTCTTAACAATCCAAGATTAGATGCCAATCCTCCTATTGGAGGAACTGCATTAGTTTATGGAGGAACTATGAACGAACCATTTACTTCCTATACAACTACAAATCAACAAGTTTTCCCTAAATACATTAATGATGCTGTTATTGGAAACAGATACTGGCAATTAAAAACATTTGGCGGAAATAAATACGTTCAAATGTCTTCTTTTGGCGGTACACCAGCGGTAAACAAAACAGCTTTTATTGTGCCTGTGGATTTTACGGCTGCCAATACACTTACATTCAAAACACTATCTGGATATGACAATGGTTCTCCATTGAAAGTATATTATTCTACTGATTATATTCCTGGAGGGGATATTACAGCAGCTACTTTAGTAAACATCACTTCCAGTTTCAATATTCCAAGTGGGCCATCTGCAGCTTACGCTTCTTCATTTACAAGTAGTGGAGCTTACCCTATTCCTGCCGGATTAACAGGTAATGGCTATTTCATATTCGAATACAATGGAAATGGAAGCGGTGGTATTACAACTACCTTAGAACTTGATGATATTGTAATTAACTAATTTCAATATTTTATATAAATTAAAAGCGGCTCAAACGAGTCGCTTTTTTTATGTGTATTAACCACCCGATTCTGGCACTAATCCTCTTTCCTTTGGAAACCTTAACTATTCGCAGAAGGCGTGCTTAATTAGTTATCTAACTGTTTTTGTTAGCTGTACCATTTCTAAGAGATAGTATCCCTAAAATGATGAATAAGGTAGCGCAAACTATTATAATTATAATGTTCGCATTATGCTTTGGACTATAAGACTTTACAATATAATTAGCTAATATTATTAATCCTCCCAAAATCATAAAAATTGAAGTGTTGTTCTTTGACTTGTTTTCCATATAGTCTCTATTAAATTACTTTTCTCTAATGAGCATTTTTATTTGATTGATTTTTGAAAAACTTTGGAGATGCTCACTGCTAAAAAAACATTTTAATAATACAACTAATCCTCTTTATCATGCTCTTTTTTTATGTGCTTTAAAAAATGCCAATATGCAAAAAACCCTTCGCTTTCACGAAGGGTTTTAAATATAAATTCTCTTTAATGTATTATTTCACAATCAAGAATTCTGCGCGTCTATTTTGAGCATGTTCTGCTTCGGTACATTTTGCACAATCCACTTTTGGTTCCAATTCTCCCATTCCTTTTCCGGAAATTCTACTGGCATCAATACCTTTTGAAATTATGTATTGAATCGTAGCTTTAGCTCTTCTTTCAGATAATGCTAAGTTGTATTGATCACTTCCTCTTTTATCCGTGTGGGATTTTGCAAGAATAACTATCTTATCATTGTTTTTCATAACCTGAACTAATTTATCTAACTCAAAAGCACCATCTTGTGTGATATTGCTTTTGTTGAATTCGAAAAAGATTGGTTTTAAAATAATTTCTGTTTCGGTTACAATGACATCAATTGGTTGTAATGCCGCGTCTACTTTAGTTTGTGGTCCTTTGCTTTTTGTAACGGCAAAGGTATTACCTTCATAACCATCCTTTGAAGCTTGAATTACATAGGCTTTATCACATTCTACACGGTATTTAACTTCCCCCTTGTCATTTGACATTTCAGTAGCTATAGTATTTCTTTTATCATCGATAATAGCAACTTTTGCACCTGACAGGATTGCGCCCGTTTTAGCATCGGTAACGATTGTAAGCACGTCTACGCCACAAATTGGAGTAGCAGTAAAGATGTCGTCATTCCCATTTCTATTGCTCGATAGGAAGCCTATTTTCTTTGTTGCATTGAATGTAAAAGCAAAATCATCTTTTTCAGAATTTACTGGCTTACCCAAGTTACTTGCTTCAGTTCCATTAGACAAATCAATTTGAAACACATCTAATCCACCGAGTCCAGGTTTTCCACTTGACGCAAAGAATAATGTTTTGTTATCATCTGCTATAAAAGGAAAGAAATCGTTGCCTTCTGTATTAACTTTGCTGCCCAAATTTTCAGGTGTTCCATAACTTCCGTCTTCATTTACTGCCACTTTCCAAACATCAACACCACCTAAACTTCCCGGCATATTAGAAGAAAAATATAACGTCTTCCCATCTCTACTTACACTTGGGTTTCCTGTAGAGTATGTTTTACCGTTGAAAGGCAATGCAGTAATGTTGTCCCATTTATCGCCATTTTTTGTCGCTTTATATAGATACACTTGACTGAACTTTGCGTTGGCTTTTTTGTCTTTTTCAAAAACTTTTTCTTTATAACTTTCACTAGCAAAATACATGGTGTTGCCATCAGCACTTATCGTTAGGGGTCCGTCGTGCCATTTCGAATTTAATTCAGTAACAGCAACTGCGTTGGTAATGGTCCCGTCTGCATTATAATCGGCTTTGTAAATGTCTAAATAAGGTTCGTCTGTCCAGCCATAGCTTTTTCTAGCAGCATTTCTAGCGCTAACAAAATACAAAGTGTTATCATACAATACGGCTCCAAAATCAGACTTATCACCACTAACATCCGAGGAGCTTACATTATACAATTTTGTTTTGTCCAACAAACTTGGGATGTAATTTGGGTTTTCTTTAAAGGCCTTTGCTCTAGAGTCGTTTGGAGTAGCACTTGCAAATTTTTGCATTTGCTTGTTGGCTTCTTCATACTTCCCGTTGGCTTTCAACATTTGCGCATAACGATAATAGGTTTCTGCGTCTTGCTGTGTTTCTGTTGCTTTTGCATACCATTTTGCAGCCTCTGATGTATTAAACATATTGAAATACGTATCGGCTAATTGTTTGTATACATACGG
>CAIMMM010000003.1 GCA_903842575.1 uncultured Bacteroidota bacterium
ATTAATCTTAATTTTAATAAAAAAACCATCCCGTCTTTTGAGGGGATGGTTTTAAAAATACAATTATTGTAGATTATAATTCAAATAAGACTGTAGCAAAGAAGGAATTATTTATGACACTTACAGTTGAATAATCAGTTAATCCTTGTGTAAAAAATTGATTTTGATAATTTCTTTTGGAATAAGCATACGCTATATCAATTTTAAAATCCCCAAAATTATAGCCTAAACCAGTTGTAATTCCATATAAATCGCCAATTGTTTTCGAATTTTTATAAGGGCTTTCTTCAAAGTTGTAACCACCACGAAGACTCCATTTTTCGATTTTATACTCAGCACCCAATTTAAATTCACTAGCAGTTTTCAATACCGTTGACATATAATTATTTTCGCCAATGAAATCGTTATTTGGTTTTAATAGAATGTTGTTATAATCTTTTAACGAATAATCAAAGCTGATTAACCCATTTTTTCCAAAAATATAAGCAAAACTCCCAGTAAATTTACTAGGTGTTCTTAATTTATAAGGTTGAAAAATTGTTACTATTTGTGGGTCAACTACATCAGGTGATAATTCATTCGTATCATTTCTACTAACAGAAACAACACTTTGACTCAACTCATCATTAAGATTAAACCATGTTGGAGATTGGTATGTTAATCCAAAACGAATTTCCTTAGTTGGTTTAATAATGGTGCCTACTTGAATTGAGAAACCGTTTCCATAAGTATATAAATCGTTAAAAAAAGCTAATCGGTTTACTAAATAATCAGAGTTTGTATTTTGAAAATCATTTTTTTCGTAAAATGCTGTAGATTGTCTGTAATCAATAAAATGGGCATTCAAATTGATTCCAATCGAAAGAAAATCTTTGTATTGAGCCGCTACATTAAAGGAAGCCTTCCCATTGATACCGTTTGAAGTAAAAGATTGACTTTGGAAATAATTGGCGCCAAGCGGAACATTTGAAAAATAATTTGTCTCGGTCAAAGAATTTGATTCAGGATTGATTATATAAGCTTGATACCCCAAAAAAGCTTGTTGTTCGGAATAATTTAAATCTTCAAAGTTATAATTTGACAAATAATTCTGTTGAATTCCATTTGCATAACTTAAAAAATAATTTGAAACGGAATTTGAATTTTCACCGGCAGAAAAAATAGTATTGTTTAAATTTTTAGTATTATCATAATTCATAGCAATCGCAAATTTTTTCCAATCACTCTTCTCAGTATCTCTGAAAATCCAAACAACACCAGCCTGATTTAAATCAAAGTTGACATTATTTTCATCTGAATCGGTCCCGAAATAATTGGCTTTATTGTCTTTAGCGTTAACGGCTAATGTCATTCCTGCTTGATTATTATTAAAAATAACTGAACCTGCGGGATTAATTCCAATTGCGGACAAATCACCGCCTAGAGCTCCAAAAGCACCACTCATAGCGCTAAACCTAGCGGTCCCGCTGATGTCAGTTTGAGAAAACCGTATAGCGTCAGTGCTGTTTTGGGCTTGTAGAGCATAATTTGTTAGACATAACAATGCTGTAATATAAAAGTTTTTTTTCATAATTTAATAGATTTATCTTCTGCCTCCACCTGACGATCTGCCTCCACCGGAGCTACTACTGCTACCGCCATAACTGGAATTTGAACTCGAAGAAGTACTGGGAGTAAAAGTGCGGGTTGCGCCGGATTCTGTTCTAACATTTCTGGTAGGAGAATAACTTGGTGATGAGGTAGTATTACTTGTAGTATTGTTGTTGTAATTTCTTGTGGGAGAATTACTTCGAGTTGTACTGTTTGAATAGGAACGGGTCCCTCCGTTATTGTTATTTCTAACTGTTGAATTGTTATAGGAATTATTTCTTCTTCCTCCATTAAAAGATGAATTTCTATAATTCCCATTTCTTGAACCATTTGCGGCATAATCATAAGAAGAAGACCCTCTTCTGCCACCTGAGTAGACATAGTGATTATTATAGCCATTGTTCCAATAGTTTCCGTACCAATTATTATAACCATAATAACCACCACAATAACCATAACCATACCAGCTATTCCAACCAATATTCCAACTTGGGCCATACCAACTGTTCCAACCAAAACCCCAACTAGGTCCATACCAATTATTATAACCCCAATAATTTGAATTCCAATAATTATTCCAATAGCCATATCCCCAATTGTTGTCGTAAACTTGAATGGTTACGGTTTGAGGATTACTTCCCCAACTTGAATTGTTATTGTTGTAATTTTCGGTTTTGTTTTGAATAGAATCATTAGATGTAGAACTATAGTTGTCAACATTTGTAAACACTTCTGCTTTTTCATTGTTTAAATTGCTGAAATATTCTTGGTATTTTCCACTTTCTGCTTTGTCTGAAGAGGAAGTTTCTGTTTTTTTCTTATCTGATGTGCCATAAATTCCATCACCATCATAGTAGGAGCTATTTTGATAAGAGCCACAAGAAGAAACCATAATAGCGAAAAATCCAAATAGCGAATAAATGGATAATTTTTTCGGGGAAAAAGAATAAGTTTTCATATCAATAGCATTTTTATTGTTGGACTATACAAAATTAGTTAGTTTTGTCGAACTATTTAGTTAAATTTAGTTAAACAATTTTTGTGCCAAAATATTCAACATGAGCAAGAACCTAATTACAAGAGCAGAAGATTATTCAAAATGGTATAATGAGCTAGTTGTCAAGGCTGATTTAGCAGAGAATTCGGGGGTTAGAGGCTGTATGGTTATCAAACCATATGGCTATGCTATTTGGGAAAAAATGCAAGCGGAGTTAGACAGAATGTTTAAAGAAACAGGTCATAGCAATGCTTATTTTCCGCTATTTGTTCCAAAAAGTATGTTTGAAGCAGAAGAGAAAAATGCAGAAGGATTTGCAAAAGAGTGTGCCATAGTAACGCATTATAGATTAAAAAATGATCCTGACAAACCAGGAAAATTAATGGTTGATCCAAATGCAAAATTGGAGGAAGAACTAATTGTTCGTCCTACAAGTGAAGCTATTATTTGGAGTACCTATAAAGGTTGGGTTCAATCCTATAGAGATTTGCCTTTATTAATAAACCAATGGGCAAATGTTGTTCGTTGGGAAATGAGAACACGATTGTTTCTTAGAACTGCCGAATTTTTGTGGCAAGAAGGGCACACGGCACATGCTACAAAAGCGGAAGCTATTGAAGAATCGGAGAAAATGATGCATGTTTATTCAGATTTTGTTGAAAATTTTATGGCTATTCCAGTTATAAAAGGAATTAAAACAGAAACAGAACGATTTGCAGGTGCTGAAGAAACATATTGTATTGAAGCACTGATGCAAGACGGAAAGGCATTGCAAGCTGGGACGTCCCATTTTTTAGGTCAAAATTTTGCCAAAGCATTTGATGTAAAATTTGCTACTGCCGAAGGGAAGCAAGAATTTGTTTGGGGAACTTCTTGGGGAGTTTCAACACGTTTGATGGGCGCCTTAGTGATGACCCATTCGGATGATAACGGATTGGTATTGCCTCCTAATTTAGCGCCAATACAAGTAGTTATTGTTCCTATTTTTAAGACAGATGAGGAGTTTGATATAATATCAGCAATTGCAAATGATTTAGTTTCTCAATTTAAAACAATAGGTGTTTCTGTAAAATATGACAATAGAACAACCCAAAAACCAGGATTCAAATTTGCAGAATGGGAATTAAAAGGAGTTCCTATTAGAATTGCAGTTGGTCCAAAAGATATAGAAAATGGAACTTTTGAAATCGCGCGGCGAGATACATTAACAAAAGATACTATTTCAAAAGCGGGTATTGTAAATTACATTTCAGATTTATTAAAACAAATTCAAGAAGATTTATATAATAAAGCTTTTGATTACAGAAACACTCATATTACTGAAGTCAACTCTTTTGAAGAGTTTAAGGATATTTTAGAAAATAAAGGTGGATTTATAGCAGCACATTGGGACGGAACTGCCGAAACAGAAGAAAAAATTAAGGAATTAACCAAAGCAACCATACGATGTATCCCTTTAAATAGAAAAATGGAGGTAGGTGAATGTGTGTTTACTGGTGGCAAATCCCCTGGTAGAGTGCTATTTGCAAAGGCTTATTGAAAATAAATTAAAAAAACTTTTACTCTACTATTGTGTGAATAAAAAATAGTTGTATTTTTGCATCCGCATTGAAGAAGAGGGCCCGTTCGTCTATCGGTTAGGACGCATGGTTTTCATCCATGTAAGAGGGG
>CAIMMM010000004.1 GCA_903842575.1 uncultured Bacteroidota bacterium
TCAATGATTTTGCTTTTGAAAAAGCATACTCAAAAAATCAAAAACTACTTTTCCTATGAACAAAACATTTCGCTAAACTGGCTGAAAATTTTTGTCCTAATTGTAATAATAAATGCTTTACTTGAAGTTTTCATAGTAGTTTATTCAATATATTTGCCTTTACCAGCAATCTTTGTTTTAATTTATTATCTAATTCTTTTGCTTTTAATAAATTTCCTCGGATATTTTGGACTGAAACAAACCGATATTTATATTGGAAACATTAAAACTTCATCTAGAAACTATGCTGCAGTTATAGAGAATAACAAAATTGAAAATGAAGAAAAAGCCGAAATCATTGATGACGATTCTGAAATAAACACTTTACACTTTGCTATTTCCGAAGAAGAGCAAAAAAGGATTGTCGAAGCAGTTATCTCATTGATGGAAAACCAGAAAGTTTATTTAAACAATAAGCTTTCGGTTTATGATATTGCAAACGAACTAAAAACAAATAAATCCTATATTTCCTTTTCAATAAACAATATTTTAAAAAAGAATTTCAGGAATTTTGTAAATGAATACAGGATACAAGAAGCTCAAAAACTATTGTTAGATCCAAAATTTGACAATCTCTCAATTGAAGGTATTGCTCAAAATGTTGGTTATATTTCAAAATCTACATTTAACACTTCCTTTCAAAAATATACCGGAAAAAAACCTTCTGATTTTCGAAATCAGGAGAAAAAAAACAACTAGACTTTTATTGTCTGTATTTCTGATAGATACATAAGTACTATTATCGAAATCCGAACCTGATTTTTTTCTTTGCCATTAAATTGCATTGTAGATTTGTCATATAAAAATAAATTTGACTTATAGGCAGAAACTGATTATCTTTAAATTAAAAATCTAAATTTATTTACTTAACCAAAAAAACATGAAAAAAATTTTTACAATTCTTGCTTTTGCAATGACAAGCTCCCTGTTTGCTCAAATAACTTCGGCTGATATGCCAGTTGTTGGAACTTCGGTGAACTACAAAAACATCAACAAAAATGGATTTAATACATATCCAACCACTGTTGGTACCGGAGTAACCTGGGATAACTCAACTGTTGTTGAAAAAATTGATTCTGTCGTTCTGGATTATATTTTACCCTCAACCACTCCTGAAGCCGACACATTCCCAACATCAACCCTAGCTGAATCAATGACAGGAAATGCTGGCCATTTTTTCTATAGTATTGATGCAAATGCTTTTTACAGAGATGGTTTTTATGATCCTTCTCAAAACTTAAGTATTCCATACAATGATAAATTGAAACTTTATACCCTTCCATTTCAGTTTGGAACTACCTTTAGTGATAACTATACATGTGTAGCTGGGACTTTTAGTACTTATTCAGCAATAGTTGATGATGGTACTTATGTTAGCGACGTTGATGGTAATGGAATTTTGAGGGTGCCAACAGGTTATTTCAATAATGTTTTCAGAATATATTATGAAGAAAGCTTTACTCTAAAAGCTGATATTGGATTGGGTTCTTATATGGGAATGGTAAGCATTACAGAATTTGGTTATGAATTTTGGAAAAGCGGTCATGTAAAACCTCTTCTTACTTATTACAGCACCACAACAACCGATTTAATTGGTGGTGGAAACACTGTTAGTGTTGGTGTAAGATATGACAAACATGCAACTGTAGATGGACCTAATACCGTTTCGGTTAATTCGATTGATCAGGATAATATGATTCATCTTGGACTTGTTTCTCCAAAGGTTTTTTATGTAAATTCTATCGGCACACTTCAAAACTGCAATGTTGAAGTATATGATATGTTGGGAAAAAATGTATTTAGTTCTAAAATTAATGACAATACCAATAAA
>CAIMMM010000005.1 GCA_903842575.1 uncultured Bacteroidota bacterium
AGCAAAAAAAGGAAAATCCCAAAAATAAAACAGCAAAAAACAAACCAACAAAATCCCCAATGAAGTCAACGTTTTATTGGTAAACGGATATAAATCCATCTTCTTAACCACAAAAAAGAGTTTGATAGTATTGTAAATTATCACCGTAATCAAAGTAGCAAAAGCGGAACCTTCTATGCCGTAAAGCGGTATAAAAATCATGTTCAACACAATCATCAAGACTACCGTGAAGATGCCAAATAAAAGTACGGTTCTATAGTATTTAGTATTCACAATAATAGAATTATTATTGCCCAACATTACATCATAAAATTTTGACAAGCCAATCATAAATACAACTAGCATTCCTCCACTATAATCTTTCGGAATCAGATGGTATATTTCTTTAATGTTAACGAATATCAATACCATAATAAACCCACCTATTACCTGCAGGTTGATCGCACTTTTTTTATACAAATCATTCAACTCATCGTGTTTGTTTTCTACCATAAGTTTGGCAGTTATAGGTGCAATAATCTGTGTCATGGCGCGGCTAGGAACAGCAATCACTGTGGCAATGAATATCGCAACAGCATACAAGGCATTTTGACCGATATCTTTGTATTGGGGTATCATTACTTTATCAAAATCGACAAGCATTACAGCAACACCACCAGATACAATAATAAAAAAAGAATACTGAATAATTTCTTTGATATTTTTGGGAACGACTAAACGCAATACGGGCATTTTTACTGAAATAGCATACAGCTTCATTCCGATTAACTGTGCCAAATAAGCCAACGCTACACTATACACAAAAGTAGCTTTAGAAATCCAATCGAAATGAACCGCTATCAGCAAAACCATGACGATTAAACGAACCAAAACTTCACTGATAAAATTCCCCATTACCGATTTCATATGCACTTTTGCCCAAGCATAAAAAACTTCAAAATAAGCCATAAACAAACCGATGACCGGAATCAGCCAGAAGAAAGGTTTCAGCGTTGAATTTTCTTCTATCCAACTGTGCGAAATGGAGTCATAGAAAAAATAGAATCCCAATCCTAGCGGAATTATTAATGCCAAAGGGAGCATCAACATGAAGGTTAGAAATTCATCCCGTTCTTTTTGACTTTTATAATAAGAGAAAAATCGGATTAAGGTGTTCTGAGCACCAAAAGCCATCAAAGGCATCATAATATTAGCCCCCGAAAGTACTGTTGCTAAAATACCGTAATGCATTTTTCCTAAAAAGTTGGTGTACAAAAACAAGGCATTAATAGCGCCAATCCCAAACCCAAGGAAAGTAATAATGGTATTTTTAATGGATTGGCTTTGAACGATTCCCATGTTTTGAATTACGAATTAAGAATTATGAGTTTAGATAACTGCTCTGTCAAATTCTTTCTAGAATACTGTTGCAAACCAATGGCATGAACTTTCAAATTTTGGTTTTTGTATTGATTGTAATACTCCAAAAGTAAGGCTTTCAAACGTTTCTTTTCATCATACATAAAGAAAACTCCCGTGTTGGTTGAAGTAATGATTTCGGCAAAATCGGAATCTTCTGGACCAATGGCAATAATGGGCCTTTCGGAAACCAAATATTCGAACAATTTTCCCGGAATAATACTTTTAGTTTCCTCCGAATTGATTTCAATTAAAAGTAAAACCTGAGATTTTCTTTGATGTTCCACTGCTTCTTGATGCGAAACATAGCCTAAATTTAGAACATAATTTTGCAATTTGAATTCCGAAATAGCATCCAAAACTTCTTGACTAATGGCGCCAATTAATTTCAATTGGAAATCGGTTTTGAAATCTGGATTTTCTTTTACCAATTCCTTCAACGCTTTCCATAGTATTCTTGGGTTTCTTTCCGATAAAAACGAACCGATATGCGCCAAAGTAAATTTTTCATCGAGTGATTTTTTGGCTCCTTCCTCAACATCATACCCATTAGTAATCACTTCAATGGGTTTGGAAGTTATCGCTTGAAATTCGCTTTTGGTGGTTTTACTGGTGACGATTATTGTATCGGCAGCATTTAAAACCTGACGCTCTAGTTGCTTGTGTTTCTTCTCGGCATACGCCGATAATTTCAATGCTTTTTGATAGCCAATGGTTGTCCATGGATCCCTAAAATCGGCCAGCCATTTTATATCTAAATCTTGTTTTAATTGCAATCCAATCAAATGCAGACTATGTGGCGGACCTGAAGTGACAATAGTATCAATATTATTCTCTTGAATATATTTTTTTAAGTATTTCACGGAAGGTTTTACCCAAAGAAAACGGGCATCGGGAATAAAAATATTGCCGCGAATCCAAAGCAAAATTTTCTCCAAAAAAGATTGTTTTCTTTGATGGGGAATGATTCCAGAACTGATTTTTTTGGTATTCTTTTTGGAGAAAAAAGAGGCTAATTGATAGGGTTCAAAAATTTTGCTTTTAAGGATTATTGCTTTCTCAGAAACTTCGCTTTCCAAAGCAGCATCCATAATAGGATACGTTGGATTTTCTGGAATATAAACTATCGGCTGAATATTGAAATCGGGTAAATACTTGACAAACTTTAACCATCGTTGCACACCTGGACCTCCAGCTGGCGGCCAATAGTAGGTGATGATTAATAGTTTTTTTGGTTCAGCCATTTAAACTTCTTTCTTTTTCTTCTGTTCTATATAAACACCGCCAATAATCAACAGCAACATTCCAATGGAACTAAACAACGCAATCGTACTTCCCGTTTTCACCACTTGCGGCTCAAACTTGAATTCAATCTTATGATTTCCTTTTGGAATATCCATTCCACGTAAAGTATAATCAACTTTGTAAATTTGAACAACTTTACCATCTATTGTAGCATTCCAACCATCTTTGTAATAGATTTCAGAGAAGACTGCAAAGCTGTCATTGTTGTTGTTAGAAGTATAAATCAAATGATTTGGTTTGTATTCATCCAATTTGATTGTTGCTAAACTATCTCGAATAAATTTATTTTTAAATCCTCTAGATGCAACCGAATATGACCCTTTAGAATCAGACGGGCCTAAAAGAGCCACATCTTTAGTTTCAATTTTTCCTAACTCTTTAATCTCTTCATCCGCATTGGCAACCGTTTTCAATTCAGATACAAACCAAGCATTCCCATTGTGGAAAGGATTGGTAATGGGGATATCGCCATTCTTAGTTCCAACAATCAAATATTTTATGTTGAAAGCATTAATAATCGGAATGCTTTTATTGATATAAAGTGTTTTTGTATCTATCATACTTCCTAAATCGGCAACGCTTTTTTCAATTAAATTATTGAATACTTCTTCAAATCGTCTTGGCTTAACGGCGCTGTAGCCGCCGATTGATTTGTGAAAATATGAGGATCTCGAATTATTAATTCCTCCATCCAATTCATATACTCTAAAGTTGGTTTCATCCGCTAGTATCAATGAATCTGCTGAAGTTGGCACAAAAGGGACATCTACCTCTTGAGCACTTCTGAATTGTTCCCCATCATTACTCACGTAATTTTTATCAATAAAGAATAAATCGCCAACCATAAAAACGCCGATAATAATTACAGCTGTTTGCTGAGCTAATTTCTCTTTGACATACATATAGAGTGCTCCAAAAGTAACTACCATTAAAAACCCAGAACGCAATAAATCAGCATTATATAAATCTTTTCTATCTTCTCTCAATGCCTCAATAAAACTGGTCCCAAAAGATTTATCAGGGTGTTGTTTCAACATATCTAAAATCTGACTATCCACTCCACCAACAAAATTGAACATACTTTTACCCACAAACAGTAGGACAATAATTCCTAAAGTCGTAGCCGCTGTTTTCCAGAGACTGTCCCATTGTTTATCCTTATCGGTAAAGAACGATTGTAATCCCATAATAGCCAATACGGGAATACACAATTCCAATAAAACTTGAATAGAAGAAACCGCTCTAAACTTGTCATAAATAGGAACATAATCAATAAAGAAATCCGTTAAGAACGCTAAATTTTTACCCCAAGAAAGCAACAAGGAAAAAATGGCTCCGGCAAGGAAAGCATATTTTATTTTGCGTTTGTCATGGTACAACGCCAATACAAAAAGGAAGAAAATTATAGCCCCAATATATGCTGGCGCAGCTACTTGGGGTTGATCTCCCCAATAGGTAACGGCATAATTATCAGTAAATTGCTTTGCTTCATCTGCCGTCGCACCATAATTAAGCATGAAATTATAGACATGAGAATCCTCGGTAAGCTTTTGATTATTCCCTCCACCAAAAAGGCGTGGGGAAAATAAATTTAAACTCTCGGTTATGCCATAACTATAATCCGTAATATAACCCCTATCCATTGCAATGTTGGCTTCTTTTTTGGAACCATCAGGGTTTAAAGTCAATTCGCTTTTTCCGCGGGTACTGAAATCTGCATATTCTTTGGTTGCCAATATACTCGTGGCATTGGCTCCAAGTGCTAAGATTAAAGCAATAGCAAAAGTTCCTATAATTTTAGGTAAAGTCTGGAGCTCCTTTTCTATTAAAAGGCGGTATAAAAAATAAAAACTCATCACTATCAAAAGCAAAAGCAAATAATAAGTCATTTGAAAGTGATTGGCATTAATTTCTAAAGCTACGGCCACCATCGTCAGAATACCACCATATAAGTATCGTTTCCTGAAAACCAAAATAAATCCAGCAATTACCAAGGGCATATAAGCAATAGCATGGGCTTTGGCATTATGTCCAACACCAATAATTACGATTAAATAGGTAGAAAGCCCAAAAGCCAATGCACCAAAAAATGCTTTAAGTGGATCAATGCGCAAGACCAATAATAAACCATAAAATCCTAAAAAGTAAAGGAATAAATAATCGGCTGGTCTTGGTAAAAAACGCAATAATTCATCAAACATCCCTATAAAATCATTTGGGTATTTTGCTCCCGATTGATAGGTTGGCATACCGCCAAAAGAGGAATTGGTCCAATAAGGTTCGCTATGATATTCGGCACGAAAATCATTTTGTTCCTTTGCCATACCTGTGTAATTTACAATATCATGCTGGTAAATTTTTTTACCTTGCAAAATGGGATAGAAATACACTAAAGAAATAAGGACAAAACCAATAAGGGCCAAAAGATGGGGATAAAATTTCTGAATTTGCTTCATTTAATTTGGTTGATGGTTTATTGTTCAAAACTGAACACTAATTGCTGAATACTAAATTACTCTATTTCTTCAAAATCAACATAATCCCCTACTTTTTTCTTTTCTTTAGGTTTGTCTGAAGTAGAAGTTGTATTTTGATTATTGGTATTTTGCTGTTGCTGTTGAAATTGTTGCGATGCTTTTTCTACCACTTTTTTGGCTAAAACGGGTAAAAACAAACGCGCCAAAAATTTAATGATATAATAAAAAGCAAAAAAATACAATAAAACTTTAAAGAATCCTGTGAATGATGCGGTTTCCATATTAAAATAATTTTTGTCAAAAATACTAAATTCTATGAATCAAAATTAGGTTTGACTTCTTAAATAAATAATAAAATACACTACTTTTGGAAGACAATTTTTCAACGCTAAAAAAGCTATCCTTCATGCTACAACTAAAATCGATACTTATTGTAGGTTTCTTAATGGTTTCTTCAATACAATATGCACAATATACCGATGTGATCAATTCCAATAGACCTGGCGAATCCATGTCGGCTTTTTCAGTAGGAAAAACTGTTTTTCAAGCAGAAGCAGGAATGAATGGGTTACAAGAAAGAGATAATTTACTTAATCAGGAAGCCAAAGGCATTAGTACCGATCTTAGTTTACGCTATGGCGCCTTTTTCGATCAATTTGAAATGATCCTTGATTTACAATATCAATACGATTGGTATAAATCTCCAACAGTTCAAGACACTCGTGGTGGATTAAAACAAACTATCATTGGTGCTAAATATCTGGTTTATGATCCATTTAAAAATGCGGGAGATGACAAACCTGACTTATACAGTTGGAAAGCCAATCATAGCGCCAAATTTAGTTTTAAAGATTTAATTCCAGCAGTTGCTGTTTATGCAGGAGTAAATATTCAAATTGGAAATAATCCATTCGCCTTCCCCGGAGATAAAAAAATTAGCCCCAAAGCTATGTTGATTACTCAAAATCATTTTGGTACAAAATGGGTTTTTGTCAACAATTTCATTATAGATAAAATTATGACGGATTATCCAAGTTTGGGATTAGTTACTACTCTAACAAGAGGTTTCAATGTACGTTGGTCTGGCTTTTTAGAAGCGCAATCTTTTAAAAGTGATTACTATTCCGATACTTTTTTAAGAATTGGCGCTGCATTTTTAATTAGAGAAAACATACAAATTGACGCCTCCATTAGTAAAAACATAAAAGACTCTCCAGAAATAGCACTAGGAGGTATAGGTATTTCATGGCGATTTGACCAAAACTATGAAAGATCTTTACTTAGAGATACGCATGCTTTAGACGCTAAAAAAAGTAAAGATAAAAAAGCCAAAAAATCTAAAAAAGGCAATAAACGCAAAGATGAAATAGAATTAGAAAAAACAAAATAACATAATGATTACAATTGTTGAAGCAAATACCAAAAAATTACTTTTAGATTTTGTGAAATTCCCTTTTTCATTATACAAAAACAATCCCTATTGGGTTCCGCCTTTAATAAACGAGGAGTTAGAAACGTTTAACAAAACCAAAAATCCAGCTTTTAAAACAGCCGAGGCCACCTTCTTTTTGGCCTATAAAAACAAAGAGGTCGTTGGTCGAATTGCTGCTATAATCAACTGGAATGAAGTCAATGACCAACAAAAAAGAAAAGTTCGTTTTGGGTGGTGGGATGTCATTAATGACCTTGAAGTTACCGAAGCGCTCCTAGAAAAGGTATATGAATATGGCAGAGCAAACGAGCTAGAATATGTAGAAGGTCCAATGGGGTTTTCAAATTTAGATAAAGTGGGCGTTTTGACAGAAGGTTTTGACCAAATGGGAACGATGATCACTTGGTATAACCATTCTTATTATAAAGATCATTTAGAGCAATTGGGTTTTAGTAAAGAGAAAGAATATCTCGAAAATAAATTCCCTTTTTCCAATGTAACAACCGAATTCTTTGAAAAAGTGGTGCCGCTAATTAAGAAAAGATACCAACTTAGTGCGCTAAATTTCACAAAAAATAAAGATATTTTCCCCTATGTTGACAAAATGTTTGATTTGTTCAATAATTCCTATGCCGAACTTTCGTCTTTTGTAGCCATTACTGACATTCAAAAGGATTATTTTAAAAAGAAATACATCAGTTTTATCAATCCCGAATACATAAAATTTGTGATAGATAAAGACGATAATATTGTGGCGTTTAGCATTGTGATGCCCAGTTTTTCGGAAGCTTTACAAAAAGCAAATGGCAGACTTTTCCCCTTTGGATTTTACCATTTGTTACAAGCAAAAAAGCAGAGTAAAGATGTTGTTTTTTACCTTATCGGAGTTGCTCCGGAATACCAAAGTAAAGGTGTAACGGCAATAATTTTTGACGAATACTATAAAACTTTTTCAAAAAAAGGAATTGTAAATTGCATCCGAACACCCGAATTGGAGGAGAATCACGCCATCCACAATATGTGGAAAAACTTCAATCCAACCATTCACTGCCGAAGAAGAACTTACAGAAAAGCACTGTAATTTAATTTTAAAAAAAACATCCGCAATTGCGGATGTTTTTTTTTTATAATCTAATGAGTTTACTTATGCGTCTAAATCTACTTTAGTGCTATCTGCAATTTCTTTGTAGGTACCGTTCTCTAATTTTTCACGAATGGCTTCAAAAGCGGTAAGTGTTTCATCAATATCTGCCAAAGAATGGGAAGTAGTTGGTATCATTCGCAATAAAATAATCCCTCTTGGAATTACCGGATAAATCACAATCGACAAGAAAATTCCATAATTCTCTCTCAAATCATTGACCATTACCATAGCTTCTGGCACACTTCCTTCTAAATAAACTGGCGTAACACAAGTATTTGTATCTCCAATATTAAAGTTTCTTGCACGCAAACCATTTTGCAAAGCATTCACATTTTCCCAAAGTTTATCTTTCAATTCTGGGTGATTTCTCAACAATTCCAAACGTTTCAAAGAACCTATAGTCTGAATCATCGGTAATGCTTTAGCAAACATTTGCGAACGTAAGTTGTATTTTAAATAATTAATGATTGCTTTATCCGCAGCCACGAAAGCGCCAATATTTGCCATTGATTTTGCAAAAGTCGAAAAATAAATATCTATTCCATCTTGACAACCTTGCTCCTCTCCTGCTCCAGCTCCTGTTTTTCCAAGGGTTCCAAAACCGTGTGCATCATCAACCAGCAAACGGAAATTGTATTTCTTTTTCATGGCTACAATTTCTTTCAACTTTCCTTGTTGTCCGCGCATACCAAAAACACCTTCGGTAATAAACAGAATCCCACCGCCTGTTTCTGTGGCCAATTTGGTAGCGCGTTGCAGGTTTTTCTCCATGCTTTCAATATCGTTATGACGATAGGTAAACCGTTTTCCCATGTGTAAACGAACACCATCAATAATACAAGCATGCCCATCTACATCATAAACAATAACATCGTTTTTTGTAACCAAAGCATCAATAATAGAAACCATTCCTTGGTAACCAAAGTTTAACAAATAGGCAGATTCTTTCATTACAAAAGCAGCCAATTCCTCTTCTAATTGTTCGTGATATTTTGTATGACCACTCATCATTCGGGCTCCCATTGGATAAGCAGCACCATATTGAGCAGCGGCTTCGGCATCGGCTTTTCTAACTTCTGGATGATTGGCTAAACCTAAATAGTCATTCAAACTCCAATTCAAAATATCTTTCCCTCCAAACTGCATTCTTGGACCTAGTTCTCCTTCTAATTTTGGAAAAACAAAATAACCTTCCGCTTGTGAAGCCCATTTTCCTAATGGACCATTATTGTTCTGAATTCTTTCGAATAAATCTTTTACCATGATATCTTGTGAGTTTTTAAAACGTGGCAAAATTAACAATAAAATAGTTTTATTGTTAATTATTTTAAAGCTAAAACAGCACTGGTAATGTTATTTTTTAATTTATGTACCAAATCAATGTGTACTAATTTAAAATAGTTTTAAATTTACCACCTGAATCGTTAAAATTATAACACAAATGAAAATTACATTTTACAAAATTATATTTACCGCTTTTATTCTAAATAGCACTTTAAGTTTTGCTCAATTTAAAATTCTTTTTGATGCAACCAAAGCTGAAATGGTTGGAAGTGCCGATTGGGTTATTGATGCAGACGTTCATAATGTTTATTTTAATAGCACAACTCATATACCTTATACTAATGGATCGGGCGGAGCTTCTAATCCTCAAAGGATTCCAACGCTTGCACAATCGGGAATTACATCCACAACGACAGAAACATACTGGGATGGGGCATTATCTGCTATGGCAGTAGATTGCGCAAAACAAAATTATATAGTAGAAAGTTTACCATTTAATGGAGCTATTACTTTTGGAAATTTAAGCAATACACAAGATTTGAGTTATTACAAAGTATTTGTGGTAGACGAACCCAATAGCTTATTTAGCGCTGCAGAAAAAACAGCTATTATGAATTTCGTTGCTAATGGAGGTGGTTTGATGTTTATTGCCGATCATACTGGTTCCGATAGAAATTATGATGGTTATGATTCTCCAGTTATTTGGAATGATCTATTAACGAACAACTCCGTTCAAAACAATCCATTTGGAATTACATTTGACTTAGTCAATGTTACTGGAAACTCTACCGCTTTTGCTGCTCTGACTTCAACTAGTCCATATTACAGTATAATGCATGGTACTTTTGGAGTGCCGGCGCAAGCTTATTGGAGTAATGGAACAACAATGACCTTAAATACAACAAATAATAGCACCGTAAAAGGCATTGTTTTTAAGTCAGGGTCATCTACAACGGGCACAACAAATGTTTTTGCGGCTGCCGCAACCTTTCAAAATGGTAAAGTTTTTGCCATCGGAGATAGCTCAATTTTAGATGATGGAACTGGAGATCCTAACGATAGCCTATTTACAGGTTATACTGGGGATGCTAATGGGAATCATCAAAAATTAATCATGAATGCTATGATTTGGTTAATGACATATAATACCGCTGCAACCAACGAAAATTTATTGGACACGACTCATTTCTCTATTGCTCCAAACCCAACGGAAGACAAACAATTGCATTTTACTTTTACACTTGATGAAATTCAAAACACAACGGTTGCTCTTTATGATACATTGGGAAGAATGGTGAAAGAAGTACAATTAAATCAATTAAATAATGGTATTAATTATCAATCTATTGATGCAAGCAATTTGGAATTTGGATTATACATCTGTAAACTTTCCAATCCAACTGGCAGTAAAAGCGTGCAAGTAATTATAAAATAACAGTCCTTCATTTAAAAGAAAAACCTTCTTATTTAACCATGAGAAGGTTTTGCCTTTTTAAACCTTCTCAAACATTTTTAAATCAACAAAAATTAATAATGAAACTTGTCTTCGCTTCAAACAATATTAATAAAATAAAAGAAATTCAAATTCTTTTACCCAATACTATTCAAATTTTAAGTCTTACAGACATTGGCTGTCATGAAGAAATTCCAGAAACTGCTGACACTATTGAGGGTAATGCCATTTTAAAAGCCAATTATATTACCCAAAAGTATGGCTATAATTGTTTTGCCGATGATACGGGTTTAGAAGTGGAAGCCCTAGATGGAGAACCTGGCGTATTTTCTGCACGATATGCCGGCGAACAAAAAAGCGCCGAGGACAATATGAATAAAGTATTGAAGCACTTAAAAGACAAAACAAACAGAAGCGCCCAATTCAAAACTGTAATAGCATTAAACCTTGATGGGAAGCAATATTTATTCACAGGAATTATTAAGGGCATAATTATAAATGAGAAGATTGGTAATCAAGGATTTGGGTATGATCCCATTTTTCAACCCGAAGGTTATCAACACACCTTTGCGCAACTTTCTCTCCAAGAAAAGGCAGCCATAAGCCATCGTGGCATAGCAACCAAACTGCTTTTGGATTTTCTAAAAAAGTAACTTACTGATTTTCAAATATTAATAAATTTTTAATTCTTAAATTAGCATTAGATTATCTCGTTTATTCGCCTTACTTTTGCACCGAATTTAAAAATATATAATGAACAAATTTGAACAATTAGGATTGAGTGAATCGCTACAACGTGCGATTATCGATCTAGGATTTGAGAATCCGACCGAAGTACAAGAAAAAGCGATTCCAATGCTATTGGAAAAAGACACAGATTTAGTTGCGTTGGCTCAAACAGGGACAGGGAAAACGGCAGCTTTTGGTTTTCCGCTTATTCAAAAAATTGATGCTAACAATAGAAATACACAGGCGTTAATTTTATCACCAACACGCGAATTATGCTTGCAGATTACAAACGAAATGAAAAACTACTCCAAATACGAAAAAGGTATTAATGTAGTAGCCATTTACGGAGGCGCAAGTATTACAGAACAGGCAAGAGAAATCAAAAGAGGCGCGCAAGTTATTGTGGCTACTCCAGGAAGAATGCAAGACATGATTAACAGAGGATTGGTAAACATTTCTCAAATTAACTTTTGTGTACTTGACGAGGCGGATGAAATGTTGAACATGGGTTTTTATGAAGACATCGTTAACATTTTATCAACAACACCCGACGAAAAAAACACTTGGTTATTCTCGGCTACTATGCCCGCAGAAGTATCTAGAATTGCAAAACAATTCATGCACGATCCACAGGAAATTACCGTTGGAGCAAAAAATTCAGGGACAGCAACTGTTTCTCACGAATTTTACTTGGTAAATGCACGTGATCGTTACGAAGCTTTGAAAAGATTGGCAGATGCTAATCCAGACATTTTCTCAGTAGTTTTTTGTAGAACCAAAAGAGATACACAAGCTGTTGCTGAAAAATTAATTGAAGATGGATACAGCGCTGCTGCTTTACATGGAGATTTATCGCAAGCACAACGTGATGGCGTAATGAAATCATTTAGAGGAAGACAAATCCAAATGCTTGTTGCGACTGATGTTGCAGCACGTGGACTTGACGTTAACGATATTACTCACGTAGTAAATTATCAATTACCTGACGAAATTGAAACCTACACGCACCGTTCGGGAAGAACAGGTAGAGCAGGAAAATTAGGAACTTCTATCGTAATCGTTACAAAAAGCGAATTGCGTAAAATTTCGTCTATCGAAAGAATCATCAAACAAAAATTTGAAGAGAAAACTATTCCTTCCGGAATTTAAATATGTGAAATCCAATTATTGCACTTAGCCAATAAAATTAAAGATACCGAAGTAGATCACGAAATTGATAACTACTTACCGGCTATCAACCAAGTTTTAGACGGTTTATCCAAAGAAGAATTGATTAAGAAAATGGTATCGGTTGAATTCAACCGTTTCATTGCTTACTACAAGAAAAACAGAGACATCACCAATCAATCATCAGGTTCCGACAGACGGGAACGTGACGATAGAGGTGAAGCAAGAGAAAGCAACAATAATGGGGCAACTCGTTATTTTGTTAACATTGGTTCAAGAGATAATTTTGATTGGATGTCACTGAAAGACTATTTGAAAGAAACGCTAGACCTTGGTCGTGACGATGTTTTCAAAGTAGATGTAAAAGAAGGTTTCTCTTTCTTTAACACGGACCCTGAGCATACGGATAAAGTAATGGAGATATTAAACAACGTTCAATTAGAAGGACGTCGAATTAATGTTGAAATTTCTAAAAACGATGGTGGCGGAAGACGTGACCACAACGGAAGAAGTTCGGGTGGTGGTAGTTTCGGAGGCAGAAGTTCTGGAGGCTTTAGAGGCGAAAGAAGTTCGGCACCAAGAGAAGGTGGAACAGGCGGTTTTAGAAGTTCTACTCCTAGAGAAGGCGGTTTTAGAAGTGATAGAAATTCAGCACCAAGAGAAGGTGGTTTTTCAAGAGGTTCAGCGCCACGAAGAGAAGGCGGTTTTACACCAAGAGCATCAGATGCACCAAAACGCGAAGGAGGCTTTACCAGTAGAGCACCAAGACGTTCTGAAGGGCCTAGCGATACACCAAGACCAAGAAGACCAAGAAAAGAATAACATTTTTTGTTAATTTTCTTGTAATTATATTCTAAACTGCAAAATATCTTAAAAGAGTTTTATACTTTTAAACCTTCAACAAAGGCCATGAGATATTTTGCAGTTTTCTTTTTATTTTTCTTTACCCATTCGCTCCTTGCACAAGATAAAACTACTTCAAAAACAGTTGTAAAGGGATCTATAATTAATGACAATACCTTACTCGCAGTTTCCAATGCCAACATTATTAATATCAATAAGGTAAAAGGGACTATTACCAATTCTCGTGGTTATTTTGAATTGGAAGCCACTGTAAACGACACACTACATATCTCCATATTGGGTTATCAATCCCTAAAAGTGAGGGTGACGAATGATTGGATAAATAATGGAGAGGCCAAAATTCAACTGACAGAAAAAGCCATCGCGCTCGAAGAAGTTATAGTAAGGAGGTACGATTTAACAGGTTATCTTGAAATAGATTCCAAGCTGATTCCCGAAAAAGAAAATTATCGTTACAGCATTTCCGGATTACCGCAAGCATACGAAGCTGGCGAATCCTCTCCCAATGCCTTTTCCAGAGTATTGGGCTCTATTTTTAATCCTGCCGATATGTTGTATAATTTCTTTGGCAAAAAACCCAAAGAACTTAAACGATTAAAGGAAATGAAGAAAGATGATACGGTACGTAATCTTTTGGAATCCAAGTTTGACCGGGAAACCATTGCCATACTCCTTGGCGTAGATAAAAAGGAAATTGCTGAAATACTACAGCGATGTAACTACTCCGAATCCTTTATCCAAACTGCCAACGACCTTCAAATCATGGATGCGATAAGCCAGTGTTATGAAGAGTATAAGGTGTTGAAGAAAAAATAACTACGACTCCTGTTTTAGTACAAAAGTTAAGATGGCGTTTCTAACTCTGCGAAGTCTGCGACTTTGCAGCAAATAAAAATTATTATTTATTTTTTAAGCTTTCCGAAATCATCAAAGCACATTTTTCACCATCAATAGCTGCCGAAACAATCCCACCGGCATAACCTGCACCTTCTCCACATGGATACAATCCTTTTATTTGAAGATGTTCCAAGGTTTCATTGTCTCTTGGAATTCTTACGGGCGATGACGTTCTGCTTTCTGGCGCGTGAAGAATGGATTCGTTGGTTAAATAACCGCGCATGGATTTTCCGAATTCCGTGAAACCTTCTCTCAAAATTTGCGATAGAAATCCAGGGAAAACCTGTCCCATTTCCACCGAAGTAGTCCCCGGAGCATAGGAAGTTTTGGGAATTGAACTTGATACTTTGTTTTGTGTAAAATCAATCATGCGTTGGGCTGGCACTTTTTGGGTTTGCCCTGCCAAATACCATGCTTTTTGTTCGATAGCTTTTTGAAATTCCATACCTGCTAAAGCACCAAATTTTTCATAGGGTTTAAAATCTTCCAATTTTAATTCAATGACAATCCCCGAATTGGCAGTAGCTTGATCCCGTTTTGATGGCGACCAGCCATTGGTTACCACCTCTCCTGGACTTGTTGCACAAGGCGCAATGACACCACCAGGACACATACAAAAAGAATACATGCCACGACCTCCTATTTGCTTCACAATGGAATAAGGCGCTGGAGGCAAATATTCCCCACGGAAATCACAAGAATATTGAATTTTATCAATTAACTCCTGCGGATGTTCGGCACGAACGCCTATTGCAAAAGGTTTTGCTTCGATAAAGATTTTCTTTCTATCCAACAATTCGAAAATATCCCGAGCCGAATGTCCTGTTGCAAGTAATACTTTATTGGCTGCAATGTTTTCGCCTTTTTGAGTGATAACACCTTGCATTTCATTGTTCTTTATGATGAAATCGGTTACTCGAGTTTCAAATAAAACCTGTCCGCCACATTCGATTATTTTCTCCCGAATGTCTTGAATAATTTGCGGCAATTTATTGGTCCCAATATGAGGATGCGCTTCAACTAAAATATCTGGTGTAGCTCCAAAAGCGACTAATAGCTTCAAAATTCTATCTACATCACCACGCTTTTTAGAACGCGTATAAAGTTTTCCATCGGAATAGGTTCCGGCACCACCTTCGCCAAAACAATAGTTGGAATCTTCATTCACAAGATGATCCACATTGATGGCTTTTAAATCACGACGGCGACCCCGAACGTCTTTGCCACGTTCGATGACAATAGGTTTTAATCCCAATTCAATCAATTGCAAGGCGGCAAAAAGTCCGGCAGGACCAGCTCCCACAACAATTACCTCTTGTGAATTTGTAACATTCTTATATTCTGGAAGTGCAATCTTTTGTGATACAACTTCGTCTCCTTTAAAATAAACCGTCGCTTTGATATTGAATTTCACGGCTTTCTGACGTGCATCAATAGAGCGTTTCAACACCATAACATTTTGAATTTCGGATACCGCAACATGAAATAGTTTTGCCACATGTTCCTTGAGTAAGGATTCATTGGCAGCTACTTCGGGGGAAACTTGTGATTGAAATTCGCGAGGCATGAATATTTTTTTTTGTAAAAATAGCTATTTGAAAATTTGGAAAGGAGATAATTTGAAAATTGTTCCGCTCAAACAAAATCCCTTTGTAACTTTGCTGCTTAATGTGAAAAATGAGACAAATAAAATTAATTTGGGACTTTCGTGGAGAAACAGCGGCAAAAACCGCGAAACATCATGAAATTCATTTGAAAGAATATATCGATATTGAAAAATTTCCTGTAATTATTACTGGTTTTGAAATCAAAAACGAAATGCACGCCATTGCTTTTATGGTAGTATCTGATGATAATATGATTCAAGTTCGTGATGCTTTAAAACCACATCGAGGAGAGATCTATCAGTAATCAGAACTGAAAACTGCAACTATCAACTTTAATTCGCTACTTCACTGATAAACTTAATACGCATTAATCGCAATTCATCGATGTCATAATCACCATCAAATTCTTTTAAGGCATTTTCAATATTATCTGATTCGGATTCCATAAAATAGTCGTGAATTTCTTCTTGTTGCTCATCGTCAAGCATTTCATCAATCCAATATTTAATATTCAGCTTGGTTCCCGAATAGACAATTTGCTCCATTTCTTTTATTAAATCGTCCATTTTTAAGCCTTTCCCAGAGGCAATATCCGAAAGCGATAATTTTCTGTCTATGTTTTGAATGATGTATAATTTGTTGGCGGAATTAGCACCTGTAGATTTCACGACCAAATCATCGGGACGAATGATCTCATTTTCATCCACATATCGATTGATTAATTCCAAAAATTCTTTACCGTATTTTTTGGCTTTCCCTTCACCCACTCCATGAACGTTTATCATTTCATCCAGAGTGATGGGATATTTCAACGCCATATCTTCGAGTGATGGATCTTGAAACACTACAAATGGAGGAACCCCCAGTTTTTTAGCTACTTTTTTACGTAAATCTCTTAACATTCCCATCAAAGCTTCATCGGCAGTTCCTGATGATTTTGCTGCGGTTACAATAGCTTCATCTTCGCTTTCGCTATATTCATGATCTTCAGACATCATAAATGAAGTTGGATTCTTTATAAAATCCAATCCTTTATCTGAAACTTTAAGAATTCCATAGGTTTCAATATCTTTTGTCAACATTCCATCTACTAAAACTTGACGAATAAGCGCCATCCAATAGCGCTCATCAAAAGTGGCACCAGCACCAAAGAATTTTTGAGTATCGGTTCTATAGGCTTTAATAGTAGCATTCACTCTTCCAATTAAGGTAAAAACGATTTCCTTTGATTTGTATAAATGCTTGGTGTCTTTAACAACTTCCAATAATTTTTTTACCTGCTCTTGCGCTTCCACTTTCGCTTTTGGATTTCGAACATTGTCATCCATATCGGCTCCTTCTCCTGTTTCGCTGTCAAATTCTTCACCAAAATAATGCAATAAGAATTTACGCCTGGATATAGAAGTTTCAGCATAGGCAACAACTTCTTGCAACAAGGCATAACCAATTTCTTGTTCGGCAATAGGTTTCCCCGATAAAAACTTTTCTAATTTCTCTATATCTTTATATGAATAGTACGCCATGCAATGTCCTTCACCACCATCTCGACCACCACGACCCGTTTCCTGATAATAACTTTCTAAAGATTTCGGAATATCATGATGAATGACAAAACGCACATCGGGTTTGTCTATTCCCATTCCAAATGCTATTGTTGCCACTACCACTTCCACATCTTCCATCAAAAACATATCTTGATGTCTTGCTCTAGTTTTGGCATCTAAACCTGCATGATAGGGAACAGCTGAAATTCCGTTCACTTGTAAAATCCCTGCAATTTCTTCAACTTTTTTGCGACTCAAGCAATATATAATTCCCGATTTCCCTTTATTGTGTTTGATAAAGCGGATGATATCGGCTTCAATATTTTTGGTTTTTGTACGTACTTCATAAAACAAATTAGGCCTGTTGAAAGATGCTTTAAATGTCTTTGCATCAGACATATCTAAATTTTTAAGAATATCCTCTTGTACTTTTGGAGTTGCTGTCGCCGTTAATCCAATTACAGGAACATCCCCAATTAATTTTATGATGTTTTTTAGATTTCTATATTCTGGCCTAAAATCATGACCCCATTCCGAGATACAGTGCGCTTCATCTATGGCAACAAATGAAATGGGAACATTTTGAAGAAATTCAACATATTCGTCTTTTGTTAAAGATTCGGGGGCCACATACAATAGTTTTGTGATACCCGAAGTGATATCTTTTTTAACTTGACTGATTTCTGTTTTGGTAAGTGAGGAATTTAATACATGCGCAACGCCATTTTCTGAAGATAAACTTCTAATGGCATCCACTTGGTTTTTCATTAAAGCAATTAATGGAGAAACTACAATAGCGGTCCCTTCTTGTACTAATGCTGGCAATTGGTAACATAAAGATTTCCCACCACCAGTGGGCATAATTACAAATGTATTGGTTTTATTGAGAATACTTTTGATAACTTGTTCTTGCAAGCCTTTGAATTGGCTAAAACCAAAATATTTTTTTAATTCCTTATGTATGTCAATTTCGTTTGGATTCATTCTTTGTTAATGGTATTTTATATAAATTTGCAACACATAAAGATACTATTTTCTTTTATACACACAAATTTTATAACATTTCTATTTTGATTAGTAAAGAAAACATTTTGGCTTCCGCGAAAAAAACTATTCTCTCCGAAAGTGAAGCCATTGCAAAACTGGTTGACTTTTTGGATGAAAACTTTATTAATGCTGTTGAAACCATCTATAATTCCAAAGGACGACTAGTGGTAACAGGCATTGGGAAAAGTGCTATTATTGCTCAAAAAATTGTAGCCACTTTAAATTCAACAGGGACACCGTCACTATTCCTCCATGCTTCAGAAGCCATTCACGGTGATTTGGGAATGGTACAAAAGGATGATGCTATTATTTGTATTTCAAAAAGTGGGAATAGTCCCGAAATTAAAGTTTTAGTTCCGTTATTAAAACGATTTGGCAACAAATTAATTGCTATTACAGGAAATACAACCTCATTTTTGGGCAAAGAAGCTCATTATACTTTGAATACTTATGTAGCTTCCGAAGCTTGTCCTATTAATTTAGCACCAACCAATAGCACCACGGCGCAATTGGTAATTGGCGATGCCATAGCAGTTTGTTTAATGGAAATGCGAGGTTTTAAAGCAGAAGATTTTGCAAAATACCATCCTGGTGGCGCTTTGGGTAAAAAATTGTTGCTTCGCGTTAGCGATATGTTAGATGCCATACACAAACCCATAGTTGCACCCAATGCGAGTATCAAAACAGTAATTATGGAAATTTCAGAAAAACGATTAGGGGTTACAGCTGTTATTGAAGATAATAAAGTAATTGGAATTATTACCGATGGTGACATCCGAAGAATGCTCAACAAAACCGATACAATTACAGGATTAACGGCGAGTGATATCATGACAAAAAATCCCAAAATGATACAATCAACCGATAGGGTTAGTGATGCTTTGAATAGTATGGAAGGTTTTTCTATTACCCAATTGGTTGTAGCTGACAATGGTGAATACAAAGGTGTTATCCATTTACACGATATTCTAAAAGAAGGAATTGTATAATGGCTAAAAAGAATCTAGGCGAAATGTCGTTTTTGGATCATCTTGAAGAATTGAGATGGTTGTTGGTAAGAAGTTCTGTGGCTATAATCATTATGGCATTCCTAACTTATTTTGTTAGTGACTATTTGTTTGATGTCATCATCTTTGGCCCAACTAGACCTGACTTTTTCACATATCGTTTTTTCTGTGAATTGTCTCATCAACTTGGGTTTGTAGATAGCATTTGCATTGAAGAACTTCCTTTTATTATTCAGAATACAGAAATGGAAGGGCAAGTAAACATGTTTGTATGGATTTGCATCCTTGCTGGTTTCGTTCTTAGTTTTCCTTATATCTTATGGCAAATATGGAAATTCATCAGTCCCGCTTTATATGATAAAGAAAAAAAAAATGCACGCGTATTTATCTTTTTTTCTTCCCTATTGTTCTTTTTAGGAGTTCTGTTTGGCTATTTTGTTGTTATTCCAATGTCGGTCAATTTTGTCGCAACCTTCTCTGTGAGTTCCATAGTTAAAAATCAATTTACATTGGAATCCTATATTGGAATGGTTAAGACCAGTATTCTTGCCAGTGGTTTGTTTTTTGAATTGCCTATCATTATTTATTTTCTAACAAAATTGGGTTTAGTAACACCCACGTTTTTGAGGAAATACTGGAAATATGCCGTAGTAATTATACTTATCATTGCCGCTATCGTTACACCACCGGATGTGGTGAGCCAATTAATTGTGGCAATCCCAATGTTAATAATCTATGAAGCGAGTATCTTAATCTCAAAAATTGTTTACAATAAGAAACTTAAAGAAAATGGCTGATTTAGTAAAAGAATTTAACGACTATCGTTCTAAAATGAACGAAAAATTGTTGGCGGACAACAATAAAATTGTAAAAAGAATTTTCAATTTGGATACCAATGCCTACGCTGAAGGCGCTTTGGACGTGAAGACAAAAGAACTTTTGGGGCTGGTGGCATCGGCCGTTTTGCGTTGTGATGATTGTATCAAATACCATTTGGAAACAAGTCACAAAATTGGCGTTACTAAAGAAGAGATGATGGAAACGATGGGAATTGCTACGCTAGTGGGCGGAACTATAGTTGTACCTCATTTGAGAAGAGCATACGAGTTTTGGGAAGCACTTGAAAATAATTAACAATTAATAATTGGTTAAAGTTTTGAATCGTTTGTTCGACAATTCGTTTATTTGTAAAAGATAAACTTCTAAACAATATTTTAAAAAATGAAATTAAGAGCCGAGAATTTAGTAAAAACCTACAAAGGAAGAAGTGTTGTTAAAGGGATTTCTGTTGAAGTAAATCAAGGAGAAATTGTGGGGCTTTTGGGTCCAAATGGTGCTGGAAAAACGACTTCTTTTTATATGATTGTTGGCTTGGTTAAACCCAATTCCGGGAGTATTTATCTTGACGACATGGACATCACCGATTTTCCAATGTACAAAAGAGCCCAACAAGGCATTGGTTATTTGGCACAGGAAGCTTCTGTTTTTAGAAAACTAAGTGTTGAAGATAATATTTTGAGTGTCTTGCAACTCACCAAACATACCAAAGCAGAACAAGAAGCCAAGATGGAAAGTTTGATTGCCGAATTTGGTTTGGAACACATTAGAACCAACCGCGGCGATTTACTGTCTGGAGGCGAAAGAAGACGAACAGAAATAGCACGATGCTTGGCTACTGACCCTAAATTTATATTGCTAGACGAACCTTTTGCTGGTGTTGACCCCGTGGCGGTTGAAGATATTCAGAGAATTGTTGCCCAACTAAAAAATAAAAATATTGGAATTCTGATTACGGATCATAATGTTCAAGAAACGCTTGCCATTACCGACAAAACCTATTTGATGTTTGAAGGAGGAATCCTCAAAGCTGGAGTTCCCGAAGAATTAGTAGTGGATGAAATGGTAAGAAGAGTTTATCTTGGACAAAACTTCGAATTGAGAAAGAAAAAATTAGAATTTTAATAATCAAGAAGCATCTTAATTGATGCTTTTTTTGTTTCTAAAATTGTTAATTAATGATAACAGTAAATAGGTTATAATCACTAAAGGAATTCCCAAATACTGAAAACAAAGCAACATAATTATCGAAACCAATAAAAATCCTATTTGCAATTTATACTTAGAAAAAGTAAATTCTTTAATCTTCAAGGAAAATAAAGGAATCTCGGCATTCATAATGTAAGCACTTAAAAGTGTTAAAACCAAAAGAAACCAATCTTTTGATAATAAATCTACAATAAACGTATCGGGATAATTTGCCGCAATCAAAGGTAAGCTCACAAAAAACAAAGCATTTGCCGGTGTTGGCAATCCGATGAAAGAATCGGTTTGACGCTCATCAATATTAAAATTTGCCAAGCGATAACAAGCACCAAGTGTAATGATAAATCCCAACATTGGTAAAACAATATGATACCATTCCATAACAAGAAAAACTCTAGAATTCATTAGCATTTGATACATTACAAAACCAGGAACAACACCACTTGTAACCATGTCTGCCAAAGAATCTAACTGCAAACCCAATGGACTTGAAACGTTAAACTTCCTTGCAAAAAAGCCGTCAAAAAAATCAAAAAATATCCCTAAACACACGAAGGAAAAAGCCAATTGAAACTCATTGTTTGCAACCATTACTACGGCTATACAACCACAAAAAAGGTTTAATAGGGTAATGGCATTTGGAACTTGTGCTTTCATGTTCATTTATTCTAGGTTTATCTAATTCAAAGATTACAAATTTAGCACAATAAGTTTTAGACTGTTGCGTTTTTTAATAGAGATTTTTGCACGACTGCCTACTTTTTTAAATTATATCCATATTGAAGAATAAGCTCGTATAAAAATTCTATTTTTGAAAAAAAAGAAACCTTAGGTTTTATAAATAAATTGCTTTGAAGAAAATACTATTAATTGCCTTGCTATTTGTAAGCATTATCGGCTCTAGTCAAACGGTTAGAAAATACTCCAACGAGTTTATGAATATTGGTGTGGATGCTGCAGCTTTGGGCATGTCCAATGCCGTAGTAGCAACTACTGGCGATGTAAATTCGGGGTATTGGAATCCCGCAGGTTTGTTAAAAGTTGAAGAGAGACAAGTGGCGCTAATGCATGCCAGTTACTTTGCTAATATCGCACAATATGATTATGCTGCTTTTGCAACAAAAATTGATGACCAAAGTGCTTGGGGAATTTCCCTAATTCGGTTTGGTGTAGATGACATTTTGAACACCACACAGTTGATAGACAATCAAGGAAATATTGATTATAATCGAATAAGTTTATTTTCAACAGCCGATTATGGCTTGACCTTTTCCTATGTTAGAAAAATGAAACTCGAAGGATTTAAATATGGTGTAAATGCAAAAGTTATTCGAAGAATCATTGGAAAATTTGCAAGTTCGTGGGGTTTTGGTTTTGATTTAGGATTCCAGTTTGACCGAGATGATTGGCATTATGGATTGATGCTTCGTGATATTACAACAACCTATAACGTTTGGGCTATCAACGAAGATGAGTTCAACAAAATAAAAGATGCTGTAGCTGGACAGAATCAAGATTTACCAGAAAGCACCGAAATCACTTTGCCAAAAGCACAATTGGGAATTGCCAAAACTTTTGACTTTCACTCTGATTATACCTTATTAGCAGCGGTAAATTTAAACATGCAATTTGCTCAAACCAACGATCTGATTTCGACGAGTGCAGTGAGTATTGATCCTGCAATTGGATTTGAATTTGGTTATACCGAGTTGGTTTTTCTTCGCGCTGGCGTTGGAAATTTTCAAAATGTAGAACAACTTGATGGCTCAACGAAAGTGAATTTTCAACCTAATATTGGTTTGGGATTTAAATTCAAAGGCGTTCAAATAGATTACGCTTTAACCGATTTGGGGGATCAAAGTGCTGCATTATATTCCAATATTTTTTCGGTAAAAGTAGATTTGAGTATCTTTAGATAAAAACATATATTTTATAAAAAAAATAAAGCAATGTCTCAAAATAAAACTACTCTATTATTCTTTCTTTTATTACTACTAAAAAGTGGGTTTTCTTTTGGGCAAATGCCACTCTCTAAAGAGGCAAAAATTAGCGTCTTGACTTGCGGAAAAGGCAATGAACTTTACTCTGTTTATGGGCATACAGCCCTACGAATAAAGGACGACAAAAACAGCTTGGACATAATCTATAATTATGGTGTGTTTGATTTTAAAACTGAAAATTTCTATTTAAAATTCATTAAAGGGGATTTGAAATATTTTGTTGCCGCCTATAATTACAATGAGTTTTACTATGAATATAGCGCAGAAAAGCGTTCTATTTTCGAACAAGAGTTACACCTTTCTCAAACTCAAAAACAACAACTTTTTAACAATTTGAATGCAACATTGTTTTCGGATAAAAAATATTACACGTATAAGTTTATTGATCGAAACTGCACTTCAAAAGTAATGGATGAAATTAATAAAGTGGCTAGAGAAAAATGTATTGTGAAAACAATCAATTTAGACAAAACCTACAGGGAAGTTTTATTCCAATATCTTGAAAATCAATTCTATGAAAATTTAGGAATCAATATTATTTTCGGGGAAAAAGTAGACAATCCTTGTGAAAAATTATTCCTACCAATTGAATTAATGGAAAGTTTAAAAACTGCAAGACTAGAAAATAAACTGCTTTCAGGGGAACCTAGATTAATCTTAAAAGGAGATGAAAGTAAAAGTCCGTTATCGCTTTGGAATAATTTCTATACATACAGTGCTATTTTTATTCTCATAGCAATCAGCAGAAAGAAATGGATATATCTTAGTGTGTTTAGTATTTTTGGGCTGTTTGGATTGTTCTTATCGCTTGTTGGATTCTATTCCTATCATCAAGAAGTTTCCTATAATTACAATACCTTACTTTTAAATCCACTTTTTTTGTTACTTCTATACTTTTATTGGAAGAAAAAATACAAATGGCTTCATTACATTTGTATTACAAACCTAATTCTTTTGGGTATTTACACCGTTTTTTTAGTAAACAAACCAAACTTATTATTGTTTACTCCAATGATTTTAACATCTGCAATAGTATTGATTTACTTTTATAATTGGAGTAGAAACAAAATTAAAAGGGCTTAAAGTTATTGTCCTCGGTAAAACAAAACAGTACTAAATGTCTTAAAAAAGATACTAATATCAAGGAAGACACTTCTATGCTTGATATAATACAAGTCATATTGAAGTTTAATGAGGCTGTCATGAATGGTTTCCCCATAAGGATAGTTTACTTGTGCCCAACCTGTTAATCCTGGTTTTATAACATGCCTTGTTTCATAAAAAGGCATAACGGCAGCAATATTTTCCACTATAGTTGGACGCTCAGGCCGAGGGCCAATAACAGCCATATCACCTTTTAATATGTTTATAAATTGAGGTAATTCGTCAATCCTTGACTTTCTGAGAAACTTCCCAAAAGGAGTAATTCGAGTATCGTTTGTCGTTGCGAAAACAGCACCATCCGTTTCTGCATTTTCAATCATAGTCCTAAATTTGACTATTTGAAATACAGCCCCATTTTTACCAACTCTTTCTTGTTTGTATAAAAGTTTTCCGCGATTTCCAAGCAAATTTCCGAGTAAAATTAGCGGCAATATAACTATGCTTATACTCAAACCTACAATAGAAAGTAAAATCTCCAAAATATGTATAATCATCAAATACAAATGATTTTGATTGTTTCTACTAAAGGGGAAAAAGCGATAAAAATCTCTAGACACATATTGGACAGGAATTCGTTGCGTTAAAGTTTCATAAACCTGAGTATATTCTCTAATAATAAAACCGTTTTCTAATAAATATAACAATTGATTGTATAAATTTACTGTAATTCCATCCGTTTTTTGAGAGGCAATTACTATTTCAGATATAGCATTTTCTTTTACAAATATCCTCAAATCTTCAATAGGGATATTTTTAAACAATTGATTTTCAACTTCTTGATTATTAGCGCTATCCGAATTTACAAATCCCAGAACCTTATAATGTGGATCAACATTTTCAAGTCCGTCAATCAATTCCTTCACTTGCTCATTATCACAAACAAGTATTACTTTTTTAACAAATCGATGAGACGCCAAAAATTTAACATAAAATAGTCTCCATAAAAAAAGAGCAATCAATATTGCTAAGAAGAAAAAAACAATTTGAATACGATTGTCCGGCAAAACTGGCGTAAAAACCGGCGTTAACAAGTACACCAAAACGGTTGTAGAAGCAGTTAAAACAATACTTTTTATAACTTGAAATTGATTGCTTGCAATTTGCAAATTATACATTTCAAAAACAGAACCTATAATATTGATGTAAAGTCCTAATACAAAAGTCCAATAATAATTTGTAGTGGAAAGGTTAAAATAATTAAATTTAAATACAATCCCGACTAAATATAATGAAAGTAATACAAAAAAGACATCAAAGACCCTCAGAAGTATTTTTCTTTCTGAAACTTCAAAGTGTATGTCCTTAAATTTATTCATTTATTAATATATAACCATTTTAGAGACCGCAAGTTAATGAATAAAAAAATATAAAAAATAGTTACTTTAATAATTCAAACCATTGTTTTTTAACAATTTTCCAATCAAAATTTTCAACTGTGTCAAGTGCATTTTCGGTTAATTTAATTGCCAAGTTCGGATTTGCAAGAAGATTTTTAATTTCCGAAACCATACCTTTAACATCATTATCCTCCACTAAAAGAGCATTTTTTTGATGCTGTAATAAATAGGAGATTCCGCCAACATTTGTTGATACAATAGGCAATCCTATAGCCATTGCTTCTATTACACTAATGGGCGTATTGTCAAAATGGGTAGTGTTTATAAAAACAGTGTATTCTTTTGAGAGTTCAATCCAATACTCTTTAGCTAATTTTCCTGTAAAAGCAACCTCAACTTTCATTTTTTTAGCTAAAAAAACTGTTTCATCATAACTTTCATCTTTTATGGGCCCAACCATACAAAGAGAAGCATTGGGATAATCTTTTTTTAATAATGACAACACCTTTATTGCCATCATAGGATTATAAATTTTGGCAAAGGAACGAACCCAAAGCAGTTTTGGATTGCTATAGTTTCTTTTTGTAAAAAGGTAATTTTGAAGTTCTATTGTATTTGGAATATATATCAAATTTGAATAACCCGTCTCTTTAAATGCATCAAGCAAATAATTTGACGGAGCAACATTGATATACGCATTCTTAAAAATCATATCACAAAAAAACCTGCTTTTTTTAATACGATTGGGCAAATCACCTCCGTGAAGTTTTGAGATATACCTGACCCTTAGGACTCTACATAACTGAGAAATAATAAAGGCAAACCAAAAATTATAGGTGCTATAGGTATCAATTAAAACATAGTCAACTTTTCCAGCATAGGTAAAGGTTTTGATAATCATATCAAGCAACCTGAGCATTTTGTTCTTCTTTGAAGATGCGTAGTATACCGTATATCCTTCCATCTCTAGAAACGCACCTAAGGTTTCTATGGATGTTTCCGTATTACCGTGTTCCGATAACTTGTTTCCTATGTACAACAGGTGTTTCATCGAATTTTACTTTTAATAAGGCCAATGCATATACAAATGCTGGTGAGGCAGTTCTCATAGCAGCATGATTTATGGTCAGAAACCAAAAAATCAAAAATGGGAATAAGTAAATATTTTGTTTATTATCAAAATATAAAAAAATGGGCGTGAAAAACAATATTATTAAAGCCATTATTCCCAAAGAACCATGCTCCGCCAAAGTTCTAGTAATTTCGTCGTGAGATGAAACAACATTTATCATTCCTTCTTTAACAGAACGCAATTCGGATCCTTTGGCCACGCCTACACCAAAAACGGGATTTTCTAAAAACATATTTAATTCCCCTTCTATCAATTCCCCTCTCCCTGTGAGTTGATCTTTTTTTTCCCTTCCAAGAGCATCTTTATTAGCATATCTTTTATCAATAAGCCCACTTGTTTGATATGAAGTAAAGAACCAAATAAAAGTCAAAGCAACAATCAGTAATACAATTAAATAATTTAATTTATACTTCCCTTTATTTTTTGAGTTAATATAAACATAAAGTAAAAAGACGAGCATCATAATAAAACCAGTAATCATACCTCCTCGTGAAAACGTAATCATTCCTCTATAGGTGATATAAATCGCAATTAGCAAATTCGTAATAAATAACACCTTTTTTTTGGAGTCTAAAATTAACCTTGTAAAAAAAATGAACATTCCAATTCCTAAAATAGTAGCTACTTGATTAGGCCCAAAACCACCCGAAAGTTCGCTATTGGAGGAAGTCCCTGACAAGGCATCTCTAACATCTGGTGTGTAAAAAAAAAGATAAGTAACACATGACAAAATAGGCAATCCCATAAATAATAAAATATTATTTACTTTACTAATAGTTATCTCTTTTTGAAAGGTGTAAAGAGCCGCAATACCTAAACAAATGGGTCCCGAAATATTAAAGGCAATGGTTTTTCGAATATCTGTGTGAAAACTTAAAACTTCAGCCCCAATTAAGATCCCTGGAATTAATAAAAGAATATAAATCCAATAGATAAAGGCTCCTTTAGAAATACCGTTATAAAACACACCAATGATACAGAATAACATAACACCATATTTTGCAAATTCATACAAAATAATACCACCAGCCATCCTTAAAAAAACTTCTACACCAACGATATAGGCACAAACATAGAGTACCTCTTCATCCCTATTTTGATTTTTGACAACCCATATAAAACCAACTAATAAAATTACTATTGGATAAATAATGGTAATAAAAGGAAGTAAGTACACCAAAAACCCAATGGCAAGATGGAGTAAAATTAAATTAATATATAAACTATTTTTTTGGAACATTTTTTTTAAAAATCTTTAAAAGATAAGCCGATGCAATTAGTTAAAAAGTAAATTTTCAAGCTTGTTGTAATAATTCACAAAAGTAAATTTTTCCGCTACTCCTTGAACATTTTTTGATTTTTCTTTTAAAAGAAAAGCAGTTGTTTCAATGGCTTTAGCTAAGCAAGTATAAAATTGTTGATTTGAATTCAAATCCCATACAAAACCATTTCTTTCATTGATATAATGCCCTATGCTGCCCACGTTGGATACTATGGGAATAACACCATAACAAGCTGCTTCGGCAATAACTTTTGGAAATCCTTCGGAAGCTGTAGAGGGGAGTAATAAGAAATGAGATTTTTTTATAATTTCATGGACTATATCACTTCCTATAAAACCATGAAAGGCAACTTTCTCTTTTAAATAATCTGTCTCCTTTTTATAAAATGCCATTGTATTGCCATCTCCAATAAAATGCACCTTTTCAATTTTCTCTAAAGGAATGCCTTTTAGCGCTTCAATAATCCGGTTCACCCCTTTGGGTCCTTCCAATCTTCCAACAAAGGTAAATACAAAGGGAGAGTCAAATGTTTTGAGAGCTGCATTTTTTTTTCCATCCTCAAGAGCTTCAAGAGTCAAACAAGGATTTTCAAAGGAATAACAATGACTTTGCTGCTTTTCCCAAAAACCGTTTATAGTAACTTTACATTTTGCCCAATTTTTTTTCAACCAAAACCTTTGTATAGCGTACGATAATGGTGGTTTCTTCTCATTCCAGTTGCCTGCATATTTAACCCAGAAGGTAAATTTCCTAGGAACAAAAAATGAAAACAACGGCAACAGAAACAATCCCATGCTTGTGGGTAATCGAAGTTGCACTTCGGAAGCACCCTCAATAGATTTTAAAACTTGTCTTATGATGCTTGGTATTTTTGTGAAAATTAAAATTTTATCCTTTAATCGTTTCCCGCCATAAGGAGGAATTGGGACAAATGTGATATTGTTTTTTGTATAAGGCAAAGAACTTGGAGGTGTTTTGGTTTTGTGCAAACAAGCCACATGAACTACTTCTTCCCAATACTCGGAAAGATAGTTAATCTCGTTGATGGTAGAACCCCAACCTTTAATGACACCATTATCGAAGTGGTGCTCGGTGTGGGATATAATGACTAATTTTTTTCTTTGCATTATTCAATAATTTCGAGATATTTTTTCACAATAATATCCCATGTGAATTGGGTTGACCATGCTTTAGCATTGCTAGTGTAAACAGTATAGTTACTGATAATATCACCAAGTGCTAATCGAATTTCATTACCATCATGTGGGTTAACCAATTTTCCGGAAAACCCATCTTGAATAGCGTCAGCAATGCCGCTACTTTTAGAACCTATTGCCGGAATTCCAAGCGCATTGGCTTCTAAAACAGCTATTCCAAATCCTTCTACATCTCCATTTTTTAAAGAATCACTTAACATAAAAAAAACCTTGGATTGCGAAAGTACACTATTCAAATCATCTTGTGACAAGACATTATGAAAAGTAATATTCTCAGCTACTCCAAGCGATTGGGCAAGTTTGTGAAAGGCAACTTTCTCTGTTGGAATTCCAACTATGTGGTACTGTATATCAGGAAATGTTTCTTTTAATAAAGGCAACGCTTTGATAACATTTTGCTGGCCTTTTCTACTGGTAACATTGCCTACGGTTACAATGGTGGGATTTCCTTTAATGACAAGATTATTCGTGTTGCTTTCAATTATTGAAGCCGAAAAACCATTATTAATTACGGTTATTTGTAAATCCTTGTTTCTTTCAAATGCCAAGTTTTTGGTAAAATGGGACACCGCAATCAAAGCGTCAAATTGATTTATACTCCATTTTGTAATGGTTTTGCTTAATAATCCTCCTGCATTTATTTCGGAACCATGAAGAATGGCAATATACTTTTTGTTGGAATAACACTTTTTTAATAAAGCTCCCGTCCACAATGAAAATTTTCCTGAACAAAGCACTGTTGTTATTTTACTATTGCGGGTCAATTGTAATGCTTTGTATATTCTATTGTAATAAGTAAGTGCTACTATTTTTTTTCGTGGAATTCTTTCCACTTTAAAAGGCAAGGTATTATCAAAAACAAACTCTTCTTTGCTATTTGAAGAACGCTGATTAGTGATTACGGTAATTTCATTTTCTTCTTTTTGCAACGACAAAGCCAGATGCAAAGCATGATTTCCTATACCGCCAGGTAGCGGCGGGAATTCAGAAGATAAGAGTAGAATATTTTTCAATTTAAAAAAATAGTAATAAAATTTTTAAAACCATTGCTTTTTTATAAAATTCAATTATAACTTTTCTCTTTCTTTGCTATTCATCAAATACTCAGGATAAGGTGTATTTATTGGCAACAATAACAAGTGGCATTTACCTCGGGCTCTTATAACCTCAGCAGAATTCAATAATTCACTATCTCTAATATACCAAGCAGTATAGCCTACTTCTCTGCACCAATTTAAAACTTTGGTAGCATTGTCAAACATAGATAATTCTGGCGAAGAGTGCATCTCCACTAATATTTTTATTGGATTATTAGTAACTGTTTTTTTAGCGCCATTCAGCACAAAAAATTCTGCACCTTCTACATCAACTTTCATGAAATCAGGAATCCATTGGAAATAATCAGCTAAAAAATCAATAGTAGTGGTTTGCACTTTATAGGAACTTCCAATAGCTGCTGCGGTTTCGGCATGTGTCTTATACATACTTCCCGCGGCACCATATCCTAAAGTAAAAAACTCCAATTCGGCATCATTTTGATCACTTACAAATCCTAAAAAAGAATTTGTTTTATGAATGTAGTTATTGCAAATTACATTTTTGTTAGCCATAGCTAGTGCTTCTGGATTGGGGTCCACCATTAAAACTCTTTTTACACTATCATTGGACAATGCCACCAAACTCGTGTAACCAACATTACATCCAATATCAAATATCTTTTCACTGTTTTGTGATAATTTATTAAACCACACATCATCCATATCGTTTTCAACACGAATACATCCTTTGGTCGCTTTAATGTTTTTACCATTAATAACACTGTGTTCAAATTTTTCTTTTTTTGAAAAAATCAAATGTCTAATGCCTCCTAATGTCTTCTTTAATTTCCTAAGCATCTTGTAATTTCTTTATTTAGACAACCACCAATTTCGTTATTCTATCGCCTTGTGCCAGTTTCATGCTTGCTAAATTCCATGATTTCCTAACTTGAAAACAAAGCAAAGGAAATAAAAACGGAATCAAGACAAAACTAAGCATTTTTAAAAACTTATTCTTTTTAAATTTATACGGAACTAAAGAAGGTAAAACAGAATGGATAATAAATAATTTGCTCCATGCAGCCCCAAAATATTTTCTTGAAAAATACAATACACTAGGGATGGGTCTTGGTTCAAAAAAAGAATTGGTTCGCCAATTGTCCCAACTCCCCATTTGTCGTAAGCCGCCTTGGCTCACTTTCAAATGAATCCGTTTGGCTTTATAATTGGAAATGTTTTTATAACCCGCCAAATAAGCTCTTAATCCAAATTCGCCGTCACCCATTCGTTGTTTTTCAAACTGCCGATCAAATAAACCAATCTTTTCAAAAATCGCTTTTTTCAGCAACACATTTCCAGTATCCAATTGATCACTCCACCTAAAGTAACTATAATGTTTGGGCACTTCGGCTCCAACAGTACTAATAGAAACACCTGATGACAAATCGGCATTGAAATAATCCAACGCTTTTAGATGTTGAAAAATCCAATCTTTTTCTATTAAAGAATCATCATCATACAACAAAATATAATCGCCTTTACTGGATTGGACAGCTTCATTCCTAGCTTTCCAAAGGGCTTTTTCTTCCTGATACCAAAAGTGCAAATTCAATTTCCACCCTTTGTAAAATTCCGTTTGAAAATCATCCGTTTGGTCTACAATAATGACTTCGAAATGGGTATAGCTTTGCTTTTCTAAATCTTTTAATACATCTTTTAAATAATCATAGCGATTCAATGTTGGAATCACTACGGAAATTAGGGGGTTTGATTTTACTAAACTACTTTCAAAAGTTTCATAATCATTATGATTCGCATGGTTTTTGGAGAAATCAAAACGCAAAATATTTCTGGTTTTAATAAAAGAAATAACTTCTAAAATAGGATTGTTCAATGATATAATTCGCAATACAAACACATAAAAAACCCATGCTTTGTGAAAATTTTTTCTCAGAAAAACATATTCATCGCGTACTGGAATTTTTACTTCATCCCAGATGTTTAACCCTTCTTGAAAATCGCTTTTAATAAACCCCTGCTGAAAAGCGGTCCATGCTACGTCACGCTCTTGCGCTATGCTGCTTTTGTAATTTGCGTCAATAATAAAAGGAAAATTTGCCTTTTCCAATTGATGAATTGTTGGGAAATAACAAAAATCTTTTGAGGGTTTCAAATTAAAATACCAAATGGGTTTGATGTATTTTAAATAATTGAAAATCATGTTTATATAATATTGATATACATATTTATCAAAGTAGAAACATTGTCAATTGACTCGTTTTCGACAAATAATTTACACCAAATTTCTACCGATGCCAGCAAGGCAGTGTTGTAATTATTAAAATTGGCACACATGTATTTTATTTGCTTGCTATCCAATTGCATGATACTAGAAACATGTCCGTTTTTAAAAAATTCGGGATGCACCATGGCATTTCTTAAGGCATAGGAAGGGAAACCACTTTTCTTTTTATGCGTTAATTGCCTTGGTAATTTAGTATCCGCTAATTTTCTAACAATGCTTTTGTCTAAAAGAAAGGGGTGCTTATAATTATAAAATTTAGTAGTGTTGCTTATCTTAAATTTCGTTGGTAAATTCATTGCAAAAGCAATAATTTCTTCATCCAAAAACGGGAATCTTGACTCGATAGAATGCATCATTCCCATTCTATCGTTTCGGTGTAATAAGGAAACAATCTGCTCGTTAAGCATTTGTTTGGTTAGATATTGTTCTTGCTTTTGCTTTTCGGGCAAGAAATCATAAATATTTATAGTTTCCTCCCTAATGATTTGTCTGGTAAAATTATTACTAGCTTGTTCAAAAAGCGCTAAAATATCTTGAGATCCTCCCGATTTATTTATATAAGGTAATAATTTCGGGACTTTACTGTAAATGAAATTCAGGAAGTCGTAGGGACTTTTAATAAAATTATCATATTTACGCGTCAGTAATTTTGGGTAACCCAAAAACAGCTCATCTGCCCCTTCCCCAGTCAATACGGCTTTAACTCCATGATGATGGGCTAGTTGTGATACATTTGAAAAGGGTATTGCGTTAAAATGAACAACAATTGGCGATTCATAATACCAGGTTGCCTTTGCCCAATCTCTAACGGCCATGTTTTTTTCAAAACTATAATCATACAATTCTTTATTTAAAGTTTTTGCTAATAATTTAGCATCCTCCAATTCAGAATATTGACCAACTACATTGGCTGTAAAAAGTTTAAAATCGGGTTGGTGTTTGGCGCCATACAAAGCAATCAAACTAGAATCTATTCCGCCACTCACAAAAGCTCCCATAGGTGCATCGCTAGCAATCATTTTTTTTACGGAAGCATCAAATAGGTAATCCAACTCAGCCACTACATCAGAAAAACTCATATTGTATAATCTTCTGTATTCCTTCTCATCAATGGTAGAAGCTAGTGTAAAATATGTTTTTTCGGTAAGACCATTTTCATTGATGGCGACGTAGGTTCCAGGTTTTACATGATGAATGTTATCCCAAGCGGTTTCATATCTCGATTTTTCAAGCGAACCTAGACTAGAAAACAATACTTTAAAAGAATTGGGTTTAAAGTCAGTCACAGCTAAAATTGCTTTTACTTCGGATGAAAACCAATAATTTTTGTAGTTGTCAATTCCATAATACAAAGGTTTTATACCGATTCTGTCTCTTACAAGCAGTAATTCTTTTGTGGTTTTATTATACCATGAAAAAGCAAACATCCCTTGAATTTTTGATAACGTTTTATCAATTCCCCATACTTTTATAGCATGAAATAAAACGGCCGTATCTGAACTGGATTGATAATCAAAAGGAGGTAATTCTTTTTTAAGCTCCAAGTAATTATAGATTTCACCATTGTAAACCAATACAAATTCATTGTCTTCAAAGGGCTGATTCCCTTGATTGGATAAATCTAACAAACTCAATCTGTTGTGAGCAAATCCAACAAATCCTTTATAGAAAATCCCTTGAAAATCTGGACCACGATGATGTTGAATTGAAAGCATTTTTTCAAGATGCCTTAATTCTATTGTTTGATTTGAATAATTAATAAATCCTGATATGCCACACATAATTTAAAACATCTTATTTTTCAAAAAGCCAAGCGGTATGATTATTACTCAAACCAAATTTGTTTTTGATACTATTCTCTAAATTTTTAACATGCAATGTACTTGTTTTGAACCCTACTTTTTCAAATCTTTCATAATAATCCAATCCGCAGCTTCTACAGTGATCATCATGTCCATGAATTCTTTCAAATTCACTTCTTTCGATAGCAATGTCTTCATACGTTTTAGGATTATTAGCAGGATAAAGGGGAACACTTACCAATAATTTCCCTTTGGGTTTTAAAATCCGATACATTTCAGAAATGGCCACTAGGTCATTAGGAATATGCTCTAAAACATGCCAAATTAATATGAAATCATATTGATTATCAAGAAGGTCCGTTTTTGTTAAATCTTGAACTAAATTGACAAACTTCTTTTTAACAATATCCAGTCTATCATATTTAATAAAATTAAAATTAGTAGTAATGTATTTGTATTCAGGTTCATTTACTGCAACGTGCAACAAACTGATGTCCTTTTTAGAAACGCCAAAATGATTTATGGAAAAAGGAATTAATCGGGTTCTTGCTAGTGAATTACATTTAGGACATTTATTATGTGGAAACTTCTTTCCATGCCATCCGCAAATTTCACAAATAACATTGTTCCCTCTAAGGATAATCCTATCAAAAAAGTTTGCGATTGTCGCTTTGTATTTTTTTATATACCTAATCATGTATGTAAGTATTGAATCATACTATTTAAAGATAGTGTCTCTCTCCATAGTTTTCTATTATTAATTTGCATATTTATAAAATCTTCATCAGTAATATTTTTGTGGAAATCACTCACAATTGTTACTATTTTTTTTCGGTCTTTCCATTCCACCCAAACCACATGGTTTTTCCAATTAATTTGCTCTTCAAATGGCAACATACAATCGGTGTTTACAAATATAGGTATTCTGCCCATCATTAAAGTTTCATATAAACGAACTGAAAAATTTCCTGCTCCTCTAACACAAAGTACATAGTCGGAATTTAAAATATTTTCATAATATTCAACAGTAGTTCTCTCTAAATCTTCTGCCCTTTTAGCTCCAGCCCGATATTGATTTCTGTAAATAAAATTCGTTTTTACGTGCGGACTCTTTTCAAAAGCATTCATTAATTTAGCGCGTTCATACGAAGAAGCAAAAAAAGGTTCCCAATCTTTCCGGATTGGATTTTGAAAAAACCGCTTCATGTTTTCTCTTCCAAAAATCAACATTTCTTTTACCCTCTTGTTTAGTGAAGTGGAAGCGTGTCCGCAAAAACTGATGGTTGGCAATTCGTTCTTAGCATTTGGAGTAATGTTCTCCTTTTTAAAAATCCGTTGAAACTGATCCGAAATCGCTACAGGCAATCCTTTGTTTTTATCCGACAATTGACTTCTAAAACCACTCATTCGAAAATAAACCATATTTGAAAATTCCGGAAATGCAATGCCAAAATCATCAAAGACATAGCCATAAGCCGTAAGGTTTTTTTGCTTACATAAAACATTCAAACTAGCTAAATCCTCCATTTTATTTTGTGAAAAATAAAAATTAATGGAGAAAGGAATTAAGACAATTTGTGCCAATTCTATTTTTTCAACCAAGTGAAAATTAGCTGCATTTACACCACGCCGTTCTTTCTCTTTCACATCATCAACCCACTCTCCCTCTGAATAAAATGGTCGAGTCATGATAAAAAGCAATCTTTTATCTTTAACTGGATAATGGGTATGTGCAATGAAAATATTCAATCTAAATTTTTCTTTTTGAAGTAAA
>CAIMMM010000006.1 GCA_903842575.1 uncultured Bacteroidota bacterium
AGATCCAATAAGTGTAGGAGAAGATTCCGGAGTTTGTACCTATGCAAGTTCCCAATTAACAGCGCCAACTGCTACAGATAATTGTAGCGTGGCAAGTGTGGTGGTTTCTCCAATAAGTTTGGTTCCGGGGGAAAATACCGTTACTTGGACCGCAACTGATGCTAGTGGAAATACTCAAACTTCTACTCAAACTGTAAGCGTGGTGGATTCTCAAAATCCAACCATTGCAACATTAGATCCAATAAGTGTAGGAGAGGATTCAGGCGTTTGTACCTATGCAAGTTCCCAATTAACAGCGCCAACTGCTACAGATAATTGTAGCGTGGCAAGTGTGGTGGTTTCTCCAATAAGTTTGGTTCTGGGGGAAAATACCGTTACTTGGACCGCAACTGATGCTAGTGGAAATACTCAAACTTCTACTCAAACGGTAACTGTGGCGGATTCTCAAAATCCAACTATAACATCATTAAGCATAACTGTTTTGGCTAATGCTTCTTGTAGTGCAACTGAAGTAGATTTAGGGACACCTGTAACAACTGATAATTGTTCTGTGAATACTGTGACAAATGATGCTCCTGTAATCTTTCCAATAGGAATTACAACTGTTATATGGACAGTAACAGACCTTAGCGGAAATACTGCAACAGCAAACCAAATGGTAACTGTAAATGATGATACTCTTCCAATAGTGATAACACAAAATATTACAGTACAATTGGATGTAACAGGAAATGTCACTATAATAGTAGATCAAATAAATAATGGTTCCTCAGATAATTGTACTATTAGCACAATGAGTTTAAATCAGTATACTTTTACAGTTAGCGATGTTGGAATTGTTACAGTAACACTAACGGTAACTGATAATAGCGGAAATACATCCTCGGCTACTGCGCAGGTCACTGTTCTCGATTTTTTAGGCACAATAGATCTAAAAAACAATTTGTTTGTGATTTATCCAGTTCCTTTTGATGGTTCTATAAATATTACTACCCCAGATTCTTATACGGATGACGTAATTTACATTCAAATATACGAACTAACCGGAAAAATTATTTACAATCACAAGCGTCTTGTCAACAATCATAATGTATTTGTTGATGATTTGTCTCGATATAGTGATGGAAGTTATTTCGTTAATTTATTAGACAGTAATAAAAAACTAATTCAAAGCAAACATATTTTAAAAATAGCAAAACATTAATTTATTTTTAAAGCCTGCTTGCAAACAGGAAAGTTACTGAAAATAGTTTTTATTTGGCTTTAGCCGGAATTCAATATCATTAAAGATGATCCCTTGAAATTTCGGCTAAAGTTTTTTAATGCCTTTAATTTGGATTGAAGATTATAATTCAACCCGTTGGGTTAATTTACTTTAAATATAACATTGTTTGATTTATATTCAAAACCTCATTCTATAATTCGAAAAATGTTTCTCAACACTTAACTCCCTTACGGATTTATATAAATATCCTTCCCTGAATTGAAAATCAAGAAATTATAATTAAAAATAAAAATAAAAATATGATTTAAATCATGAAAAAGGGCAGGCCCTTTTCTATAAATTTGCATTAAATTCTAAACCTTATATAACATGAACAAATTATTATTATTAATTTTATCTCTTGCAATGTTTACGGCTTGCGGTAAAAAAGAAAATGCAGATAACGATTTTTCAAAATCTTCATCCGATGAGTCAACTACTGCAAAAGACCCCTCATCCTATGACCCTAACAGAGGAGAAGGCAAATTTGACAAAGTTGACGTAGGAGCAACTTTAGATCAAGCCATGGCTACAGAAGGTCAAAAAGTAGCCGAAGTAAAATGCACATCCTGCCATAAAACTACGGAAGAAAAGCTAGTAGGACCAGGATGGAAAGGCGTTATTTCTCGTCACAAACCAGAATGGATTATGAACTTCATCACCAATCCTGACCCGATGATTACCAAAGATCCAAAAATGCAAGCACAACTTGAAATTTGCTTAGTTCGTATGCCAAACCAAGGCTTAAACGATTCCGAAGCAAGAACCGTTCTTGAATATATGCGTAAAAATGACGGAGTAAAATAAAATCATAAATAAATTAAAAACTGAAATATTATGAACAATAAATTTTTTAAAGCCGGTTTTGCCATAGTATTGATAGCCGCATTTTTTAGTTCTTGCAAGCCCAAAAATTCGGGTGATGCAGTTAGCGGTGATGCGGCTCAAAAAGCCTATGTTGCACCTGGAAAATATGACGAATTCTACAACTTTGTTTCTGGAGGTTTTAGCGGTCAAGTTAGCGTTTATGGTCTTCCGAGCGGAAGATTATTAAGAGTAATTCCGGTATTTTCTGCTGACCCAGAAAGTGGTTACGGATATAATGAAGAAACCAAACCTATGTTAAACACTTCTCACGGATTTGTGCCTTGGGATGACCAACACCATACCGAACTATCCCAAACCAATGGCGAAGTTGATGGCCGTTGGCTTTTTGCTAATGCCAACAATACCCCTCGTATTGCCCGTTTGGATTTAAAAACATTTAAAACTACAGAGATTATTGAATTGCCAAACAGTGCTGGAAATCACTCATCGCCGTTCATTACTGAAAACACAGAATATGTGGTAGCAGGAACTCGTTTTAGTGTACCACCAGACAACGCAAATGGCGATGTGCCAATTAACACCTACAAACAAAATTTCAAAGGACACATCAGTTTTGTGAAAGTAGGTAAAGAAGGCCAAATGGATATTGCTTTTCAAATCCAATGTCCAGGTGTGAATTTCGACCTTTCGCATGCAGGTAAAGGAAAATCTCATGGTTGGATGTTCTTCTCTTGCTATAACACAGAACAAGCCAATACTTTATTAGAAGTAAATGCTTCACAAAAAGATAAAGATTTTATCATGGCGGTCAATTGGAAAAAAGCAGAAGAATATATTAAAGCTGGTAAAGGTAAACTTACTCCAACTAAATATGCTCACAATGTGTATAATGAAAGCACACATACTGCCACTTCAGAAATGAGAACGCAAGTGCTTATCTTAGATTCTAAAGAGTTGAAAGATATTTGTTATATGATTCCTTGTCCAAAATCTCCTCATGGTTGTGATGTAGATCCAACAGGAGAATACATTGTAGGTTCTGGAAAATTGGCAGCTTTAATTCCTGTTTTTAGTTTTGATAAATTAATGGCAGCTATTAAAAACAAACAATTTGAAGGTGATTACGACGGAATACCTGTGGTAAAATATGAAGCAGCTCTTCATGGTGAAGTTCAAAAACCAGGATTAGGACCATTACACACCGAATTTGACGGAAAAGGAAATGCGTATACTACGTTCTTCGTTTCTTCTGAGGTTGTAAAATGGGACATTAAAACCTTAAAAGTTTTAGATAGAGTTCCTACTTATTATTCTGTGGGTCACTTATGTATTCCAGGTGGAGACAGTAAAAAACCTTTCGGAAAATACTTAATTGCTTACAATAAAATCACCAAAGACCGTTATTTACCAACAGGTCCTGAGTTAGCACAATCTGCACAGATTTATGACATCAGTGGCGATAAAATGCAATTGATTTTGGATTTCCCAACTATTGGCGAACCGCATTATGCACAAGCAGCACCAGCCGATTTAATAAGAAATAATGGGCAGTTGAAATTCTATAAACTAGATGACAACAAACATCCATTTGTAGCCAAAGGCGAAAAAGAAACCAAAGTAGTTCGTAAAGGCAACAGAGTAGATATTAATATGACTTGCGGACGTTCTCACTTTTCTCCCGATAATATTGAAGGAATAAAAATGGGCGACGAAGTGTATTTTCATATAACAAACCTAGAACAAGATTGGGATGTACCTCACGGATTTGCAATAAAAGGAGCCAATAATGCTGAACTATTAATAATGCCAGGTGAAACCGCAACATTAAAATGGTCTCCAGACAGAGTTGGAATGTACCCAATGTATTGCACCGACTTTTGTAGTGCATTGCACCAAGAAATGCAAGGATATGTTAGAGTTTCCCCAGCGGGAAGCAGTGTGCCAATTACTTTTAGTCTTGGAACCAATTATCCACCCGCAACAAAATAATAAAAAGTATAACTTAAGGGAACAGATTTTATTTGTTCCCTTTTTTTCTTAAATTAAAATGAAAAATTCAAAAATTTCATTGCTAACAAAAGTATTGCTTTTGTTAGCATCAGCATTATTATTGTCTTCCATTTTCTTTCCATTATGGAGAATAGAACTCACCGCACCGCAATATCCTGAAGGACTAGTACTTCAATTACATGCCGATAAAATTGGCGGGGACGTTGACATCATCAATGGCTTAAACCACTATCTTGGGATGAAAACGCTTCATGCAGAAAACTTTTTTGAATTCTCTGTTTTGAAATATATTTTTATTGGTTTTGCAATCTTAGGCGTGCTTATACTATTCATCAATAAGAAAAAAGGCTTGTATGTTTTTTTTATTTCCTACATTCTTTTTGGGGTTTTGGCAGCATGTGATTTCTATCGTTGGAATTACGATTATGGGCATAATCTAAATCCAAATGCAGCTATAATAGTTCCTGGGATGGCATATCAACCACCCCTTATTGGCTACAAACAATTACTAAATTTTGGTGCTTATTCTATTCCAGATATTGGTGGATTTATGTTGATTGGAGCAGGATTATTACTCTTTATAGCGGTTGTAAAAGAAGCAAACTTTTTGCGTCGCTTTAAAAAAAGCGCTATTGATGCTGCTCTAGTTTTACTAATATCATTGAGTTTTTTTTCCTGTAATGCAAATGAACCAAAACCTATAAAAATAAATGTTGATAGTTGTGATTTCTGTAAAATGACTATTTCAAACGAAAAATTTGCCGCTGAAGTAATAACCGAAAAAGGAAGATATTATATGTTTGATGATGTTTCATGTATGATAAAATACGCTAAGGCAAATAAAGCAGTAGTTTACAAAGGGTTTTTTGTTACTAATTATTTGAATGAAGAACAATTTATTCCCGTTGAAAAAGGATTTTACTTAATGGGAGGAATAATTAACGCTCCAATGGGAGGAAAAGTAACGGCGTTTGACTCAAATGAAAACGCTACTTCATACCAAACAAAATTTTCTGCTCAAAAAGTTACTTGGAATGAAGTTTACAATGCCTATTAAATGAAAAACTTTTATTTTATACTATTTCACTTTTTTGTGATTCAATTTGTGTTTGCAAAAACCATTCAAGTTGGCGCCAATTTCCCCGTGAAAACCATCAAACAGGCATTGGAAATGGCAAAAGAGGGTGACACCATTATTGTAAACAAAGGAACCTACAAAGAAGGAAATATTATAATCAACAAGAGAATAGCTTTCATAGGCAAAAACCTTCCTATTCTTGATGGGCAAAATAAAAACGAGGTCTTATCTATAAAAGCAGATAGTGTTTTTGTACAAGGATTTAAATTGATAAATTCTGGCCATGCGGCCCTTGAAGATCCATGCGGAATTAAAGTCTATAACAAATCCTTTGTGCGAATTTTTAATAATACCTTGGACAATAATTTCTTTGGAATATACCTTCAAAACTGTTATAATTGTATCGTAAAAGGGAACACAATTGTTGCGTATGGAAAAGAAGAACAATTAATTGGAAATGGCATTCATTGTTGGAAAAGCGGGAACATTCAAATTATAGCCAATAAAATTTCTGGTCATCGCGATGGAATTTACTTTGAATTTGTAACCAATTCCGTCATTTGGAGAAACATTTCTGCCAAAAATATTCGATATGGTTTGCATTTTATGTTTTCCAATAATGATGATTATATAAGTAATGTTTTTGAAAATAATGGAGCTGGAGTTGCTGTTATGTTTTCTAAAAGTGTAAAAATGATTAACAACACTTTTGAAGAAAATTGGGGAGATTCTGCTTATGGATTATTGCTCAAAGAGATTTCCGATGGTTATCTTTTCAACAATAAATTCATCAAAAACACCACCGCCATTTATATGGAAGGTACGACTCGCATTAAAGTGGAGAAAAACGATTTTGTGTCGAATGGTTGGGGAATGAAAATCCAGGCAAGTTGTATGGATAATGAAATTGCAAACAATAATTACCTTAAAAACACTTTTGACATTAGTACCAATGGAAGTTTGGTTTTAAACACGTTCAACAACAATTATTGGGATAAATATGAAGGTTATGATTTAGATAAAAACGGGATTGGCGATGTGCCCTATCATCCGTTGAGCTTGTTTGCGGTTCTAACCGAGAAAAATAGCTCTACCATGTTGCTTTACCGAAGTTTTATGATAACGCTTTTAGATAAATCAGAAAAAGTATTACCAAGTATAACACCAGATAATTTTATAGATAAAATGCCATTAATGAAGTCGCTGCCCTTATGATTAAAATAAAAAATATAAACAAAAAGTTTGGAAAATTGGAAGCGTTAAAGGATATAAATCTCACTTTCAATAAAGGAGAATGTATAGCTTTGATTGGGCCAAACGGTTGTGGGAAAACCACTTTAATAAAAGCAATTCTAGGAATGGTTCTGCCTAATAAAGGGACGATTGAATGCAATGGAAAATCCATTCAAAACGAATATTTATACCGGGAAATAATTGGTTATATGCCTCAAATAGGTCGTTATCCTGACACAATGACTATTGGGCAAATTATCGAAATGATCAAAAAAATCAGAAATAGCAATAGTGATTTAGATGAAGATTTATTAAAAGCATTTGAATTGGAAAAAATGTTTCACAAACAAATGAGAACACTATCAGGTGGAACTACCCAAAAAGTAAGCGCTACATTAGCGTTCCTTTTTAATCCCGATGTATTAATTTTAGATGAACCAACAGCAGGTTTAGATCCATTGTCTGCTGAAATATTGAAAGAAAAAATAATAAAAGAAAAAGAAAAGGGAAAACTCATTTTAATCACCTCCCATTTATTGAGTGAGTTGGACGATTTGATTACAGAAATCATTTTTATGCAAGATGGGGAAGTTCATTTTCATAAAAAAGTAGGCGATTTAAAAGCCGAAACCAACGAAGATAAAATATCAAAAGCCATTGCACAAATTTTAAAGAAAAGCAAACATGAACAGAATAATTAAAATTATATTAATTGATATTCTGAAAAGCAAAATTGTAGTGGCTTATACTATCATTTTGGCGGTTTTAGCATGGAGTTCATTTGCCTTAGAAGATAATTCGGCCAAAGGGATATTAACCGTTTTAAATGTAATTTTATTCACGGTTCCCCTAGTTTCTATACTTTTTGCAACCATTTATTTGTACAACAGCTCCGAATTTATAGAACTTTTATTGAGTCAGCCAATTAAAAGAAGAAAGATATGGCTGAGTTTGTTTTTTGGTTTGTCCTTATCCATGACTCTCTCTTTTTTTGTTGGGGCAGGAATTCCTTTGCTAGTCTTTTCTCCCGACAATGTTGGTGTTATGATGATTATAATTGGCTGTTTGATATCCATAATATTTGTAGCATTAGCCTTCTTGAGTTCAATTATAACAAGAGACAAAGCCAAAGGAATTGGAATTGCCATAATGACTTGGTTGTATTTTGCCTTACTTTTTGACGGAATGGTTTTGTTTTTATTGTTCCAATTATCGGATTATCCTATCGAAAAAGCAATGGTAGCCGTTACGGCTTTCAGTCCAATTGATTTGGCAAGAATTCAAATATTATTACACCTCGATGTTTCGGCAATGATGGGATATACCGGGGCTATTTTTAAAGACTTTTTTGGAACATCAACGGGCTTAACAATTTCATTCTTATTGCTTTGCCTATGGGCAATAGTGCCGTTTTTAATTTCACTTAAAAAATTTAACAATAAAGATTTGTAGCGATGGAAACAGATATCAGAAACAGAAAAGATATTGAAAAATTAGTCAATGCTTTTTATGAAGAAATTAAAACCGATAAGGTTATTGGATATTTATTCAATGATGTAGCCAATGTAAATTGGAAATTACATTTACCAAAGATGTATAATTTTTGGGAAAACATCCTTTTTTACACAGCAAATTATGAGGGAAATCCAATGGAAAAACACAGAGAACTTAATGATAAAAGCGTCATGACAAAAGCGCATTTTGAACATTGGACTATCCTATTTCATAATACAGTAGACAGTATGTTTGTTGGACCAAAAGCGGAAGAAATTAAAAACAGAGCTCTGAATATTGCCACGGCAATGGCTTATAAAACACTTCCGGAAGTATAACAACCCGATTGAAATTAGTGTTTATTATGACACATCAAATTATACTTATATTTCATCTTTTGGCTGCTACAATTTGGGTTGGAGGTCATTTGATTTTATCCATTAGCTTTTTGCCATTAGCTTTAAAACAAAAAGACGCCACTTTAATTAAAAATTTTAAGGACAAATTTGAGCCCATTGCATTACCTTCATTGGCTATTTCATTGATTACAGGGATACTAATGGCCTATGATTTAGGAGTGCCAATTTCTCAATGGTTTTCTTTTTCAAATCCAATAGAAAAAATTGTTTCCATTAAATTGATAGTATTATTTTCTACTATAGCATTAGCAATAAATGCTCAGCTATTTGTGTTTCCAAAACTATCTTCGGAGAAATTACTGCCTGTAGCAATTCAAATTATTTTAGTGACACTACTTGGTGTTACCATGTTAGTTTTGGGAAGTTTGGTTAGAATTGGTGGAATCTAAAAAATTATATCTTTATAAAACCTCCGCGATTCTCATTTCTAACAATAGATTGTTCAATTATGAGTATGCCAACTGTAATCATGTTTTTTAATTCATAAATATCTTTATTGATTTGATATTTATTTTCCAAGCTAGATACTTCGCTTTGCCAAATTTCAAGTTGGATTTTAGCGCGATACAAATCGTCGTTGTTTCTAACAATCCCAACATTTTTCTGCATTAAAACCTGTAATTCCGATTTGATTTTCAAAATAAATTTGGCGCTGATAGTTATAAAATTATTGTTTTCCCTTTTTAAAATAGTACTGCTTTGCACACTCTTTTTTGGAGTTGTATTAACTATGAAATTAAAAATTGTATTGGAAAAAACCAACGCTTCTAATAGAGAGTTTGAAGCCAATCGATTGGCGCCATGCAGACCAGTTCGAGAACACTCACCACATGCAAATAAGTTTTCTATAGATGTTTGACCGTTTTTGTCCACCGATATACCTCCACACAAATAATGTTGTGCTGGTATAACAGGTATCCACTCTTTTTCAATACTAATCCCAATATCTTTACACCTTTTATAAATCATTGGAAAATGCTTTATAAATGCTTTTGTATCCAAATGAGTGCAATCTAAATAAACGCAAGTCTCTCCCGATTTTTTTAATTCGTTTTCAATGCTTTGCGAAACAATATCTCTAGATGCTAAATCGCCTCTTTCATCATAATCAAGCATGAATCTATTTCCGTTTTTGGTTCTCAAATAAGCGCCAAATCCTCTAACGGCTTCCGAAATCAAAAAAGTAGTGGTTAAATTTTTATCATATAATGCTGTTGGATGAAATTGTATAAACTCCATGTCTTTAATACTTGCATTCCCACGATTCGCTATAGCAATTCCGTCGCCTGTGGCAATAATTGGATTTGTAGTATGGCCATAAAGTTGCCCAATCCCGCCAGTAGCTAGTAAAGTAAAATCAGATAAAAAGGTTATAATTTCATTTGTTTTTTCATTTAGCACAAAGGCTCCTAGACAATGGTTGTTTTCAATAATTAAATCTAAAGCAAAATAAAAATCAAAAAATTCAATATTCCTTTTGTTGTGGGCTTGCGCTAAAATAGTTTTCTGAATTTCATAACCCGTTTGGTCTTTATGATGTACTACTCTATTTTTAGAATGTCCTCCCTCTCGGCTTAAATCAAAATTTCCTTCAGAATTAGTGTCAAATTGTGCCCCCCAATCAATCAATTCCTGTAATCGTTTTGGCCCTTCGGTAACAACCATTTCAACAATTTCCTTATCACATAATCCATCGCCACAAATGAGTGTGTCTTCTATGTGCTTTTTGAAATTATCCTCTAAATGATTTTGAACTACCGCTATACCCCCTTGAGCATATTTGGTATTGGATTCCCCTTCATCAGATTTGGTGACTATGGTAATTTTTTTATTGGGATATTTTTCGGCAATTTTAATCGCAAAAGTTAATCCAGCAATCCCTGAACCTATAATTAAATAATCGGTTTGTATCATTATTTCGACAATTCTAACATTCTTTCTATAGGAATTAATGCTTTTTTTCTAATGTTGGGCGCAACAATAATTTCGGGGCTTTCATTGAGTAGACAATCATATATTTTTTGCAAAGTATTCATTTTCATAAAACCACATTCGCTACAACTACACGTATTGTCTTCATTGGATGGCGCAGGAATTAATATTTTGTTGGGAGCTGATTCTTGCATTTTATATAAAATCCCCGCTTCTGTAGCTACGATAAATGTATTGTAAGGGCTTGTTTTTACATACTCAATCATTCCTGAAGTGGAACCTATATAGCTTGCTGTTTCAAGAATATGCGTTTCTGATTCGGGATGGGCAATGATTTTCGCGTCGGGATGTTTTTTATGAAGTGCAATTAATTTGTCCAAAGAAAAAGCTTCATGAACTACACAGGACCCGTCCCAAAGCAGCATTTTTCTTCCTGTTTTGTTATTGATGTAATTTCCCAAATTTTTATCGGGGGCAAAAATAATCGGAAGATTTTTAGGCACCGATTCCACTATTTTTATGGCATTAGATGAGGTACAAACGAGATGGCTCATTGCTTTAATTTCTGCGGAACAATTAACATATGTAATCACAATATGATTTGGATGGGCTTCAATAAATTTTTTAAAAATATTTGGCGGGCAAGATTCGGCTAAGGAACAACCCGCTTTTAAATCGGGAAGAATTACTTTTTTATTTGGGTTTAGAATTTTGGCCGTTTCTGCCATAAAATGAACTCCCGCAAAAAGAATGATATCCGCATCAGCTTTTGCGGCCTCTTGCGACAATCCCAAACTATCACCAACATAATCCGCTATTTCTTGAATTTCGAATTGTTGGTAATAATGTGCTAAAATGATTGCGTTCTTTTCTTTTTTTAATGCTAAAATTTGCTTTTTAAGCGCTTCCATAAATTGAAGTTTAAAAATTACAACTTTTCAAATAGGGCTTGAAAAAAGCGAAGGTATTTGGGTTCATAAACCATTTTCATTCCTTTAATGTCTTTCCTTCTTAAATAAACTCTCGCAACCGATTCGGCAATAACATCCATGTGTGCTTGTGTATACACACGGCGTGGAATGGTTAGCCTTACCAGCTCTAATTTTGGGTAATAATTTTCTCCATTGGCTTTTCTTCCTGCAGAAACAATCCCTCTTTCCATGGTTCTTACACCTGAATCCAGATAAATTTCTGCTGCCAACGTTTGGGCTGGAAACTGGTCTTGGGAAATATGGGGTAAAAACTTTTTGGCATCTACAAAAATTCCGTGACCTCCAATAGGTTTTACAATTGGAATCCCATATTCCATCATTTTTTCACCCAAATAAATTACCTGCCCTACTCTGGCTCTAATGTGGTCGTCATTAACACTCTCTCCAATTCCAATTGCCATAGCTTCCATGTCTCTTCCTGCAAGACCACCATAGGTGTGTAATCCTTCATAAACCACCACCATGTTTCTGGCTTCTTCAAAAACATCCCAATCATTTACCGCAAGAAATCCGCCGATATTCACCAAGGCATCTTTTTTGGCACTCATTGTGGCACCATCGGTATAGGAATTTATTTCTTTTACAATTTCTCTAATGGTTTTGTCTTCATATCCTTTTTCTTTTTGCTGAATGAAATAGGCATTCTCAGCAACTCTAGTCATATCATGGATGACACGAATACCGTGTTTTGTTGTTAGTGCTCTAAGCTCTTTTAAATTTTGCATGCTGATGGGCTGTCCACCAGCCATGTTCACGCTAGTTGCCATACTTACATAAGGAATTCGCTCCGCACCATATTCTTGTATCAATGCATCCAATTTATCCATATCGATATTTCCCTTAAAAGGAAATTCATTTTCAGGATCGTGTGCTTCATCAATAATGATGTCTTTGAAAGTTCCTCCAGCTAATTCTTGATGCAAACGAGTGGTTGTGAAATACATGTTTCCTGGAATGATATCCCCTTCTTTAATTAAAATTTTGGAAAGGATATTTTCTGCGCCTCTCCCTTGATGGGTCGGAATAAGATATTTATAACCATATACTTCTTGTACCACTTGTTCCAAATGATAAAAATTACTACTTCCAGCATAGGCTTCGTCTCCCAACATCATTCCGGCCCATTGTCTGTCGCTCATAGCAGAAGTTCCACTATCGGTTAATAAATCGATATAAACATCCTCCGATTTTAATAAGAACGTGTTGTAACCCGCTTCTTCTAATGCGATTTGGCGTTGTTTTGGCGTTGTCATTTTCAACAACTCTACCATTTTTATTTTATAGGGTTCGGCCCAACTTTGTTTTATAGTTTTCATTTTAATTTATTTTAATTATTGTATGGGTTTTAGTTTAGCCGTAAAGTGTCTTAGCATTTGTGCTTCTTCTATGATTTTAAGGCCTTTTATTGCTGTTTTATTTTTAAAAACTTCTATTATTATTTCTGCTACATAATCGATGTGGCTTTGTGTATATACCCTTCTTGGAATTGCCAGACGAACCAATTCCAATGCTGCCGGGATTAAATTTCCATCATTATCATATTTGCCAAACATAAGCGAGCCAATTTCCACACTTCGAATACCTCCTTCTAAATATAAAGCACCCACTAATGCTTGTCCCGGATATTGTTCAACAGGAATATGAGAAAGGAATTCTTTTGCGTCAAGATATACGGCATGACCGCCCGCTGGTTGCATTATTGGGACACCCGCTTCAATCAATTTATTGGCAAGATATTCTATACTGCGGATGCGATATTGTAAGTAATTTTCATCTAGCACTTCGTTCAATCCAATAGCAATGGCTTCAAGATCTCTTCCTGCAAGACCACCATAAGTTGGAAACCCTTCGGTTATTACAAGTAGATTTCTGCATTGAAGTGCTAAATCTTCATTATACATAGCTAGGAAACCCCCAATATTGGCAAAAGCGTCTTTCTTGGCGCTCATCGTACAACCATCGGCATATGAAAAAAGTTCTTTTGCAATTTCTCTAACAGAAACATTCTCATACCCTTTTTCTCTGGTTTTGATGAAATATGAATTCTCTGCAAATCGGCAAGCATCAATAAAAAGAGGGATGCCATTTGCCACACAAATTTCTTTAACATCCTTTATGTTTTGCATACTTACTGGTTGACCACCACCCGAATTATTGGTGACTGTAATCATACAAAGCGGAATATTTTCTGCTCCTTTTTCTGCAACAAAATTTTTCAAGGCTTCAACATCCATGTTGCCTTTGAAAGGCGCCGGAATTGAAGGATGTTTCCCTTCTTTACATAAAAGATCTACTCCTTCCGCACCTGAAAATTCAATATTGGCTCTTGTTGTATCAAACAAAGTGTTGCTCACAATATATTTCCCTTTACCACCAAGAATACTAAAAAGTATTTTTTCGGAGGCTCTACCTTGATGAGTAGGGATTACCAATGGCATTCCTGTGATTTGTTGTATGGTTTCTTGAAATCTAAAAAAGCTTGGGCTTCCCGCATACGATTCGTCTCCCTGCATTATTCCTGCCCATTGATTGCTACTCATGGCGCTAGTTCCGCTATCTGTCAATAAATCGATTATTACATCTGTGGAGTGTATCAAAAAAGGATTATAATCTGCTGTTTCTAAAATATATTGTCTCTCTTCCTTGGTATTAAAATAAATGGGTTCAACAGATTTTATTCGGAAGGGTTCTATGATTGTTCTCATAAGTGATTTTTTTAAGTTAATTGGAATTGCCTTGTCTTCATTGGCGTAAGCTTACACAAGCTTTTAAAACTTGGGAATTTCATAAAATAGTTAAAATTTAAAGTAATTTAAATGGAGAGTGCCCCCGCAAAGTGATGGTCTTAGGGGCTTTAAAAATTATGAAGGATGTTTTATGATATTTTTCCAATGTTTCATGATACAAAGGTGATTTTTCTAATTTAAATTTTATATGATTTTTATCATACTCTATTTAATAGCTTAGGGCTAAAATTAGTTTCATTATTATGATTACCATCATACATATCAATAATCGATATCCTGTAAATTTGAAAAAAAAATAGTTATGGAAATTATGGGAAAAAAGACAATCGGAGAATATGTTGCAAAAGATTTTAGAACTGCAGCCGTTTTTTCAAAACACAAAATTGATTTCTGCTGCAAAGGCAATAGAACTTTAGAAGAAGTTTGCCAAAAAAAAGGATTAGACAATAAACTTATACAAAATGAAATCATTTCAGTCTTGGAAACTAAAAATGATACTACTACCGATTTTAATTCTTGGGATTTGGATTTATTAATTGATTATATTGAGAAAAAACACCATCGTTATATAGAAGAGAAAACACCATCTATTTTACAATTTTTGGAAAAACTATGCAAAGTCCATGGCGAAAGACATCCTGAACTTTTTGACATTAATGTTTTGTTTAATATTGGCGCTGGAGCATTGGCGCAACACATGAAAAAAGAAGAATTAATTTTATTTCCATATGTAAAAAAATTATGCCAAGCAATAAAAGAAAATTCATCCATAGAACAACCTCATTTTGGCACCATCGAAAACCCTATTGCAATGATGATGGATGAACATGAAAATGAAGGAGAGCGATATAGTAAAATTTCACAATTAACCAACAATTATACTCCACCAGAAGATGCTTGTAATACTTATAAAGTAGCCTTTTTAATGTTACAAGAGTTTGAGCAAGATTTACACAAACACATTCACCTAGAGAATAACATCCTCTTTCCAAAAGCCAAGGAAATAGAAAAACAATTTTCTATTTTATAATTAAAAAATTAAACACTAAAAAGCGATCACCTATGGAAAAATATGTTATCAAAAGAAACGGCGATTACAAACTTTTTGAATCCTTTAAAATAAAAGACGCTATTGAAAAAAGTTTTAAAAGTGTCTCAATTCCATATAATGATAGCGTTTTTGAAAGTGTTATGGTTTCTATTGACATAAAGGAAACATGGGCTGTTGAGGAAATTCAAGATTTGATTGAAAAAATGCTTTTTCAAAAAGAGTATTTTAGTGTTATGCGTTCATTTATGTTATTTCGTCATACGAGAAAATTACAACGGGAACATATTCAAGGATTAAATGACGATACAACCTATGTAGATAGTACGCAAACTATCGAAGAATATATTTCTCAAACCGATTGGAGAATTAATGCCAATGCCAATACATCTTATTCCAATGCTGGCTTAGTAAATAATGTAGCTGGGAAAATAATTGCCAATTATTGGCTGGACAAAGTATATACAAAAGAAGAAGGTTATGCCCATCGAAATGGTGATATTCATATCCATGATTTGGATTGTTTGACTGGTTATTGTGCGGGATGGAGTTTGAGAGTTTTACTAAATGATGGCTTTAATGGTGTTCGTGGACGTGTGGAAAGTAAAGCGCCTTCCCATTTTAGAGAAGCACTTGGACAAATGGCAAATTTTCTGGGCATTCTTCAAAGCGAATGGGCCGGAGCTCAGGCTTTTAGTTCATTTGACACTTATTTGGCTCCGTATATTTTTAAAGACAATTTGTCATTTGATGATGTTTTAAAAGCGGTTCGAAGTTTTGTCTACAATTTGAATGTTCCAGCGCGTTGGGGGCAATCCCCTTTTACAAATATTACTTTAGATTGGGTTGTGCCTTCCGATTTAAAAGAGCAAATTCCAACCAAAAATGATCATCATTTATTTGAAACTATAACCGATGAAAACGTAATCATTCGTTGCAAAGAAAGAGGGGTTGCTTCTTTAATTGAAATGCGTTATGAACATTTTCAAACCGAAATGAATTTGATTAATAAAGCCTATTATACTGTAATGACAGAAGGTGATGCCAATGGACAACCTTTTACTTTTCCAATTCCAACTGTAAATATTACCGAAGATTTTGATTGGAATGGCGAAAACACCGAAATACTTTTTGAAAATACTGCTAAAATTGGTTCGTCCTATTTTCAAAATTTTATTGGAAGTCAATATGTTTTAGATGAATTAGGAAATCGCGTTGAAAATCCTAATGCCTATAAACCCAATGCCGTTCGCAGCATGTGCTGTCGTTTGCAACTCGATTTAAGAGAGTTGTTAAAACGGGGGAACGGTCTTTTTGGAAGTGCCGAAATGACGGGAAGTATTGGTGTTGTAACAATTAATATGGCTCGATTAGGTTATTTATATGAAGGAAATAAAGAAGCTCTTTTCGATCAATTGGATAAGCTAATGGAGATTTCAAAATCAACTTTAGAGAAAAAAAGGGTATTTATTCAGCAAATGTATGATAGAGGTTTGTTTCCTTATACTAAAAGATATTTACCTCATTTTCGGAATCATTTTTCAACCATCGGTGTTAACGGAATGAACGAGATGGTTCGAAATTTCACAAATGATAAAGACGATATTTCATCTGATTTTGGCAATGATTTTTGTTTAGAAATTTTAAATCATATCCGAAATCGGATGAAAGAATTTCAAGAGCAAACAGGGAATCTGTACAATCTTGAAGCCACGCCAGCAGAAGGGACTACTTATCGTTTTGCCAAAGAAGATAAAAAACGTTTTCCAAATATTCTGCAAGCCGGAACTGGTGAGAATATCTATTACACTAATAGTTCTCAAATTCCTGTTGATTTTACCCAAGATCCATTTGAAGCTTTACTTATGCAAGACGAATTGCAATGTAAATATACAGGAGGAACGGTTTTGCATTTATACATGAATGAAAGAATAAGTTCTTCTGAAGCGTGTAAAAATTTTGTAAAAACAGTCTTGACAAATTTCAAATTGCCTTATATAACGGTAACACCTGTATTTAGTGTTTGCCCTATACATGGATATTTAAACGGAGAACATGAATATTGTCCAAAATGTGACGAAGTCTTAATTGAAAACCAAAACAACACACTATATGAAAACAAAGACTAACGAAGTTTTAGAACAAAATCAACATTTAAGAACAAAATGTTTGGTTTATACTAGAGTTATGGGGTATCACAGGCCTGTGGAAAGTTTTAATATTGGGAAAAAAGGAGAACACAAACAACGAGTTCATTTTAAAGAAAGTGTGTGTTAACAAAACCTATTTATAATATTACACCATTTACCTTATTAGATTATCCAAATAAATCGGCTTGTATCCTTTGGTATTCAGGTTGTAATATGCGGTGTTTGTATTGCTATAATCCCGAAATTGTTTTAGGAAAAGGAACTCTTTCTTTTTCTGAAGCAATTTCTTTTTTAAAAAAGAGAAAAGGATTGCTTGATGCTGTTGTTTTTAGTGGTGGTGAGTGTTTAATTCATAAAAATATTATTGAACAAATCAGAGAAGTAAAAGCATTAGGGTTTTTAATAAAAATTGACACCAATGGCTCAAATTCATTGGTTTTACAACAATTGATTGCAGAAAACCTAATTGATTATGTTGCATTAGATTTCAAAACTGTTAGAAGTAAGTTTCAGGAAATCACAAATTCAAATTTGTTTATAGAATTTGAAAAATCATTTGAAACACTTCTTAATAACAATGTGAAATTTGAAATAAGAACTACTTACCACTCCAATCTTATATCAAATGATGATTTAAAAGAAATGTCGAATTATCTTGAATCCAAAAAATATTTGGGAAATTACTATATACAATCTTTTAAAAATAATGTTGAAACCATCGGAAAATTGCCAGCTTCATTAAGAATAAAGGAAACTAGAAACGCATTAAATTATAGTGTGTTTTTTAGAAATTAATTTCAAGTTTTTTAATAGCTCAAAGACAATTATATACAATCCTACAAATATTCCCATCCCAAAAAGTACAAACACTGTATAAATCCAATGCAGTGAATCTTGAAATTTACTAAACGAAAGTATTTGATTAAAATACATCCAGTATCCTTTTTTTATTCCCAATAGCAATAGAGTCAACCAAAAAAGCATGAAAGAAATACTAAAGATTTTAGTTCCAATGTGTATTCTTTTTTCTGAAATAAAAGTGATTTTTTTCTCCAAGTCTAAAATATATGCGATTGAGGATAATAGTATTAGTGTGTTAATTCCAATAGTTGTTCCCATGGAATGAGCAACCGTAATATGGGTGCCATGAGTAAATAAATTAATGGATGGAATAGATATTAATAAGGCTAAAACAATGTTTAAAAATATCCAAAAATTTGCCAAAAGCATAAATTTATAGGCTATCGAATATTCAATTTTCTTTTCTTTAGACAAGCTCTTTTTCCAATCATAAATTATTGAAAATAAAATAATCCATTCTGTCATACTGATACCATAAGCTAAATATCTAATCCATGGTGCCGTAGGAACAATGTAAATGTGATGCGCCCAACCAAACATTAAATTGATTAACCCAAGAAAGTAAAAGAAAAATGCTTTTTTAGATTGTGCATAACTATCATCGTTACTGATTTTTGACATAACAAAGAGAGCCGTTCCATAAATCAACATATTCCAAGAACCCACATAGGAACCACCAGATTTCCATTGCATTGCTATATTTTGCACAAAATTATCTCTAAAATAAGGCAACATCCATAAATGTGCTTCCGTGAAATGATAGATCATAAACCCAATTCCTGTTGCCCACATCCAAAAATAAACAGGCCAACTTTTAAATGACGGCAACATTGTTTTATAATAATTTATTCCAAATAAAATCCATCCTGAAACAATTGGAAAATAAAAATAGGGAGGGAATTCTAAATATTCCCTTCCACTAAAATTATGTAAAACATAGGAGATAGCAATTCCAATTCCGGCACAAACAAAGAGCCAAAAATGTACCTTTATGAGTTTTAGATTATATATTTTAAGGTTGGGATTTGTGTTTAAATAATAATAAATTCCACCAATGGAAGAAAGTAATATCCAGGAAACAACGAAAAGAGTATGAAGAGGACGCAGCGCATTGAAAGGCAAAATGTCTTTCATAAAATCAGGGATGATGTATTGAAAGCCTGCCAATAATCCACAAAGCAAACCAAGAAGTAATGAAATCAAACCTACTATAATAAAGTAAAAAGGATATTTATTTTTCATGATTCACTTTTTTATATTTAATTCTAACCCAACCATCGTTTTCTATTGAAGCGTTCACATTTGGATAATGCCCTGTTTTATCTATTTCTTCTAAAAACTGATATAGCGCCTCTTTTTCTGTCTCTTTAAAATTAAATCTTGGCATAGCTTTTATGCCGCTGCTCAACAAGGCTTTGATATATGCTTTATCTTTACCTTTAACGGAGACAATATTAGTCAAGTCGGGCCCAAGATAGCCGCCTAATCCGTAAATTTGATGACAGGAATTGCAGTTGTTTGTCAACCAAATATTTTCACCATCAATAGCTTTTTTAGATAAATGAATTGTACCATAATCAGATTTTGAAGTATAAATAGTGAAATTATAAATACTAAAAATGATAATTAAAATAAGTAGAATTATTAAATATATCCTTGAGTGTTTCATTAAGCAATAAAATATCTTAATCACAAAAAAGCGTGAATTAAAACAGTTCACGCTTTTTTACTTTAATTAAAATGAATAATATTTTTGAATTAATAATTATTTATTTTGGCAATAGCACATCTCCAATTACGTGTATAATCCCGTTAGAAGTTGGAATAGAAGCTAAAATTTCAGAACCGTTTACAAAAGTTTTATCTCCTTTTTTAGTGATTTTTACTTTTCCGCCAAACACCATATCATACTCTTGACCATCTTGCATGTACTCGGTTTTTAAAGTCCCAACATAAGTATGATAACCTAAAATATTTTGTAAATCTCCTTTTTTCTCAGGTTTCAACAATCCTTCAACAGTTCCTGCAGGAAGTTTGGCGAATGCTGCATTGGTTGGTGCAAAAACGGTAAAAGGACCCGCATTACTCAATGCTCTTACTAAATCGGCAGCTTTTACAGCCGCAACTAAAGTTGTATGGTCTTTACTGCCAACAGCAACTTGAACAATGTTTGGCGACGAAGTTTCGTCAACAACACCTTCTTGTCCTGCGGCTTGTGTTTCGGTTGTTTCTGTAGTAGATGCTGATGCTGATTCACTGTTGTTCTTGCAACCAAAAGCAATAAGCAAACTCGCTAATAACAAAGTTGTAATTGATTTTTTCATAATATAAATGTTTATTTTATTTTAGTTTATAAATGCAAAGTAATTCATTATATGAATGATATTATATGATATTAATCATAAAAGCGGAGAATTTTTATTTTTCTTTATAGAATAAATAGATGTGATTCCAATTCCAGTAACTAGTATAATAGCAATTCCAAAGAGCATTCCATTCACGTGGGGTATAACAGTATAACTAAACGATGCAATGCCTTGTATTGCAAGTATAATTTCATTTAATAAAACCCCAATTGAAAAAATAATTACGCCTATTTTAATTTGTTTATTGAAATGAATGAAATGATTGGCATAAATATAAAAGAGCAAGAACAAACTAATAATTGCTAATAAAACCAGGTGTAAATAGGCAATGACTATGGGTCTAAATCCAAATGCTAATTGACTTAAAGCGGGTATTGTTGAGCCCAATTGAAGTAAAAATTTTACGCTCAATGAAAAACCAACAAAAAGCAAAATATAGCGCAAAAAGAATGGGTGATTATCAATCAATTCTTGTTTTGTTTTTACAAGAAGAATTAAAAATCGGAGCCATGAATAAACTTGAATGAAAGATGCAATTACCGTTACTACATATATCCAAATAGGCAAATCCCACCAAAGAGTAGATAAAAAATAAGCGGGAATACATGAAAAGAAAAAGAGTTTAAAGACAGTTGCGTAAAAGGGATTTTCGGAGGCTTTCAAATTCAAAAAAGAGAATAATAATCCCATACAAGCAAAGAAAAACCAACCGTTATATTGGAAATGCAAATAGAAATAAATGGAAGCTAAATATTCTTCCTGATGAATATTTTTAGTAATCATCATATATGCTAAAGCAAAAGTGCCTAGTGATGAAAGAATAGCAAAAAAGAGTGCTGCTTTAAACCAATTTTTAGATAAATCATCGGCGGGAATTAACTTTAAATCTTTGATGAAATAATAAGCAAAAAAGCAAAAAACTAGAATTGACGCCGTCGAAAATAGAATAGAGAAAAATCCATATCCTTCTATGCAGAAAAAAATTAACATGCCGTAAGCACAAATTAAATTTGCCACAAGAATGGCATTGTATTTTTTACAACTCTTGTCTAATGTGTCTCGCCACGCCTCTTTCTTCACCAAAAAAGAAATCATTAACACCATCAAAGTATGACTAATCCAACCCGAAAACGCAAAATGGGAATGGGAATGTTGCAAATGTTTTTGGTCAAAAAAAGGAAATTCAAAACCAATTTTATATCGCATTAAGACACCAATTAGAGCAACAATTAAAAGGTTAATTAATGAAAATTTTAACCAAAACTTACTATTAAATTTCATTAGTAATATATTTTATGATTGATGATTTCTACCTTATTGCTAGCACTCATTTTAGCAAAAACACGTATTACAGTTTCTACTCTTAATCCCGTAAAATTAGCAATCTCTTGTCGTGTGAAAGGTACAATTTCTTTTTTGTCGCTATTTACTTTCTTATGTGCCTTTAAAAAAGCAATGATTCTAAACTCTGGTTTTTGATTAATTATAGCTGTAGTAGATTTTGCTTTGGAATGGATTCGTTTACACATCAACTCCAAGAACTGTTTTTGAATATTAGGATATTCATCTAATATTTTTAAAAACTTTTCTTTCGACAATTTAATAATCTTGCTTTCTTGAAATGCAATCGCTATTGATGGATATGTCTCATTAATAAACAAAGGAGGTTCACCAAAACTGTCTCCTGAATTAAAATATCCTTGTGTAAATTCTTTCCCTTCATCATTTGAATTAATCATTTTTACATTGCCATCCACAATTTGATAATAAAAATTAGCCGTTTCATTTTCATTAAAAATTACTTCGCCTTTTTTATATTCTTTAGCAATAGCTCCCCAAGTAAAAAGTAAATCTAAATCTATTTGCATTTCTGATTATTAGATTGTTATGTGATAAATCGATGCCTTTTTTTCACAACATATATTAAGGTTGCAAAATTAAACAATATGATTTCACTAAAAACTGACTATTATCATATTAAAGGATAAAATTCTTATTGTAAATTTGCCCCGTGAAAAAAATTTTATAAAAATGAATTCACGCGTGTATTTTTTCATCTAATAAAAAACACTAAACCAAACAACTTTTTGAAAAAAATATTGATTATAGTAGCGTTGCTAATGTTTCTAAAACCAACACTTCCGGTTTTAGATTATGCTATTAATTATAATTATATCTCAAAAGTGCTTTGTAAAAACAAAGATAAACCAAAAATGCATTGTAATGGAAAGTGTCATTTGATGAAAGAATTGGCGAAAGCTTCCGAGCAAGAAAAACCCATTTTCCCTAATAAAAAAACATCTATGCAAGAACAGGAAGTGTTGTTTTTTCATAAGCTAAAATCATTAATTGTTGAGCAAATTTATTTTCAAAACACAACATCTAGTGGTGACAATTATACCAATTTGTATTTTTATATGAATAGTTGTAGCACTTTCCATCCACCAACATTAGCCTAAATTTTATCGTTTTAAAAGCGTAATTATCATTGGCCTTTTGACTTTTGATGGTTTAGTATGCTATAGTTTTATTTAAAAATTTAAAAAACACAAATGAAAAAAATATTTTTAGTTGTTGTACTACTAATTACAGCACTACAATCGTTTAGCCAATGCGCTTGTTGCGCAGGTGCTGGAATTGGCTCCTCAAATGGCGATTATAACAATGGGATTTTAACCTTGCCCCAGAAACTGTTTCTTGTTGAAGCCTATTCCGATTACAGAACAATAAAAAATGGAAATGCTCCCGAGGAAGACGAAAAACTTTTAACAAAAATGTTGATTAGTTCATTGGGCATTCGCTATGGCGTTACCAAAAACTTGACCGTTTCTGTATTATTACCCTACGTGAATTTATATACAAACAGTGGCTCTGATGGCGGATTTGGCGATTTAATTTTACTTGGGTCTTATAATATTTATTCAAAAGAAAAATTCAATTTTGCCATTCAAGCCGGAATTGAACTTCCAACCGGAGAACAAAAAAACTCTAGTTTTGATAATACTACCGTAATTGTTGGGTCTGGGTCTTATGATCCAATGATTGGGATTTTATTTTCAAAGCAATGGAACAAGCTTACTTTAAGCGGAAATGCGCTATATAAGCATACTACAAATGGGTTTCAAGACAACTATTATGGAAGCTTATCCGTTCATGGCGTAGGTGTTTCCTATAAAATTAAAGGGGAAAGTTCTATTTGCGAAACGGATAGTTTAGCAACTAAAACTGCTAGTAATTTTGGTCTGTCTGCAATGGTTGGCTATAGTGGCGAATGGTTGGACAAACTAAAAGAAGATGGAGTTGTGGATGAAAATTCGGGACATTATTTAGGACTTGCCAATTTTGGCGGCACTTTTTTATATAAAAAATGGGCTTTCCCCCTAACGCTTTCTATGCCAATTATTAATAAAATGAATGGGCTTCAAAATGATTTTGGTTACCGATTTAGAATAGGTGTCATTCGAGCTTTTTAATTTATCCATCACAAAAAAGGAACTCCATTGAGTTCCTTTTTTTATTTCTTCAAAATTCCAACAACCGTTCCCAACATAACATTGGCTCCAATTGCCAAATCTTCATAGGATGAATATTCTAGCGGATTATGACTAATGCCGTCTTTACAACGCACGAAGATCATGCCGTAATCGCAGGCATAAGAAAGCGCTAATGCATCGTGGAATGGACCACTCATTAATTCAATTTCGTCCAATTGCAGTTTTTGACATTCGGCGTGAATAAGTTCTTTAATCCAATCGGCGCAATAACGTGGATCGCTTTTGGTATCTTCAGAGATTTCGTAAGTTAATTTATGTTTCTTAGTAATTCCTTCAATTCGGTCACGAAGTTGTTTCTCGTAGCGATTTCTTCGTTCCAAATCAATATCGCGTAAGTCAACGGTAAACGTCACTTCTTCGGGAATAATATTTCGGGAGGCTGGAAAAACATTAATAGTTCCAACGGTTCCAACGGTTGGCGCGCCAGGAATTTGAGTGGCAATTTCGTTAACCGCAACAATGATTTCTGCGGCACCAACTAAAGCATCTTTTCTAATTGGCATTGGTACAGAACCTGTGTGTCCTGCCATTCCTTTGAGTTTGACTGTCCACCACAATGGTCCTGAAATTCCGGAAACCACCCCAATAGGTTTGTTTGCCATATCGAGAACTGGGCCTTGTTCAATGTGTAATTCCAAAAAGCAAAAGATACTACCTTGCTTGTATTCGGAGGCTTTGAATTGCGTAACATCGCAGCCAAAATCTTTTAACGCTTGTTCGCGCGTAATTCCGTCTTTATCGGCGCGTTGCAATTCGCCTTCTTCTAGTTTTCCTAGAATCCCTCGGGAACCAAACAATCCTTTATTAAAACGCCAACCTTCTTCATCGGCAAAGGAAATCACTTCAATAGATCGCTCGGAAGCAATGTTGTTTTCATGCAGTGTCGCCACTACTTCAATGGCGCACAAAACGCCAGCTACGCCATCAAAGCGTCCGCCATAAGGTTGGGAATCGAGATGAGAGCCCATCATCAAAACTGGTAAGTCCGGATTTTTGCCTTCGAGTCTTCCGATTAGATTTCCAAAATTATCAATACGCGTTGTCATTCCGGCCTCTTGCATCCAAGAAGCAGCAATTTCAAATCCTTGCTTTTCGAGTGCTGTATGTGCCGGCCGACACGTTCCGGTTTCTCCAATTTTACCAATTAGACTCATGGCTTCAAAATGCTGCTGTAGTCTTTGAGAATTTATCTTCATGTTATTTTAGATTAAAGAACGTAGAATATAGACTAAAGAAATATCACTACTTCTTTCCTCTATATTCTATTCTCTATTTTCTTATTTCTTTTTAATGATCATTTAAAGGTAAGCCTTGAGCTTGCCAATCTTTCCAGTTCACATATTCGGGTGCTACACGATGTTCCTCCATGGTGATGCAATTATCCACGGGGCAAACCAATTTACACAAATTACAACCCACACATTCTTCTTCTTTCACGGTGTAATTGTTGTGTGGATTACCTCTTTCCACATTGATAGATTGGTGCGACGTGTCTTCGCAAGCGATAAAGCACAAACCACAATGGATGCATTTGTCTTGATCGATTTTGGCAATATGGTGGTAATTGATATCTAAATCTTCCCAGTGTGTAATTTTTTCAACTGATTTTCCAATGAAATCGGTTGTTTTTTGATACCCTTTTTCATCCATCCAATTGTTTAAACCTTCGCACATGTCTTCTACAATTCGGAAACCATGCGTCATAGCAGCGGTACAAACTTGCACGGAAGTTGCTCCCAAAAGCATAAATTCTACAGCATCTTTCCAAGTGCTCACCCCTCCAATACCAGAAATTGGAACTCGGGAGGCTACATCATCTTGTGCAATAGTAGTTAGCATTTTCAAAGCGATTGGTTTTACGGCAGGACCGCAATAGCCACCAAAAACACTTTTACCAGCCACATACGGATTGGGAACTAGCGTGTCTAAATCAACTCCTGTCACACTTTGAATTGTATTGATTAAACTTAATGCATTTGTTCCTCCTTCTACAGCGCCTCGTGCTGTTGGAACTACCGAATGTACGTTGGGCGTTAATTTTGTTATCACAGGAATAGTTGCTTTTTCCATCACCCATTCCACTACCATTTTGGCAATAGCTGGATCTTGTCCAACTGCCGCTCCCATTCCGCGTTCAGTCATTCCGTGAGGACAACCAAAATTTAATTCAAATCCCATTGCGCCTGCATCTTCACATTTCATGATGAGATCGTGCCATGATTTACGGTCGTTGTCTGCCATCAGTGAAACAATCATCGCTCTGTCGGGAAACATTTTTACGACTTGTGTAATTTCTTTTAGATTAATATCTAAAGGACGGTCGCTAATTAATTCGATATTATTGAAACCCATCATGCGTTTGCCTCCGTAATTTACAGAAGAGTAACGTGAGGAAACATTTTTGACTTGCGAGCCTAATGTTTTCCATACAACTCCGCCCCATCCTGCTTCAAAAGCACGAACAACGTTTATTAATTTATCGGTAGGTGGCGCACTGGCCAACCAAAAAGGATTGGGTGATTTTATGCCTAAAAAATCTGTTGATATATCTGCCATAATAGTATTATTTAGTTCCGATAGTTTCGGAAGTTGAATTTTTTAATTGTTGAATGTTGATTTTGGTTCCTCTACATAAGCTGCTCCAAGTACGTATTTAAGAATAGCATGTGCACCATCTTTCCCTGCTTGTACGGCATCAACTACTTCTTTACCTCCGTTTACACAATCGCCACCGGCAAAAATTCCTGTTTGATTGGTTGTTGCTTTGTCATTTATGATTAATTTCCCTTTATTGTTTTCAAAGGAATTGCTGTTTACCAAACTTTCAAAAGGCATTTGCCCAGCCGCCTTGATAACCATATCAACATCCAAAGTAAATGTTTCGCCAGAAACCAATGGGCTTCTTCTTCCGCTTGCATCAGGCTCCCCTAATTTCATTACATCGCAAACCAGTTGAGAAACTTTTCCGTTATCCCCTTTAATTTCTTTTGGCGCTGCCAACCAAATGATTTTACAACCATCCAATTTAGCAATATTCAATTCGTGTTCGGTGCATGGCATTTCATCTTGTGTTCTTCTGTAAACCAACGTCACATCGGAAGCGCCTAATCTTTTGGCTTGAGTAGCTGCATCGATAGCCGTCATTCCCATACCGATTACGGCTACTTTATCGCCAATAGCAATTTTGGAATAGTCGTTATTTCGCAATTCGTAGATGAATTTAATAGCATCTTCAACCCCTTCTAGGTGTTCGCCAGCAATGTCTAACTGACGTGCTAATCCAACTCCAAATGCTAAATATACCGCATCATAATTACGTTGGAGTTCTTCAATACTAATATTTTTTCCTAATTCTTGGTTGTATTTAATATCAATTCCGCCAATAGAAGTGATATAATTCACCTCATCTTCACAGAATTCCGGCGTGACTTTATAGGCTGCAATTCCGTAAGTCATCAGTCCGCCACCTTTGCTTTCTTTTTCATAAATAGTTACATCTATTCCTTCTCGACTCAAGGTGTGTGCGCAGCTCAATCCAGATGGACCAGCACCAACAATCGCCACACGTTTCCCTGTTGCTGGTTTTCTTTCAAATAATTGCCATTTGTTTTTCATGGCGATTTCGGTGGAATAGCGTTGGAGTTTGGCAATGTGAATTGGTGTTTCGTGCATCATATTATAGACACAAGCGCCTTCACATAATTTTTCTACGGGACACACTTTACTACATCCTGCGCCCATAATATTGGAAGAAAAAATTGTATGTGCCGAACCTTTTAAATTTTCTGTAGCGATTTGTTTGATGAATTTTGGAACGTTAATCGACGTTGGACATAACTTCATGCACGGCGGATCGTAGCAAAACAAACAGCGGTTCGCTTCTACCAAGGCTGCATCAGCTGTTTCAAAAGGAGGATGAATATCCGTGAAATTCTCTTGATATTCGGTTTGAGTTAATCGGTTACTCTTTATGCTCATATTTTGGTTGGTTTTATGGTTTTTGTCATTCTGAAGCAGGAAGAATCTCTGAGTTCTCTCCTTTGTTGGGATGACAAGTTTGTAAATATTTATTACGGCGCAACAATTTCGCCATAAGTTTCTGGTCTTCTATCTCTGTAAAACTGCCATTTGCTTCTAATTTGTTCAATTAAATCCAAATCAAATTCGGCTATTAATAACTCATCTTTATCTTCGGATGCGCAAGCAATTATTTCTCCTAAAGGATTGACAAAATAAGACGTTCCGTAAAAACGTCCCAAGTTCCATGGCTTTTCAATTCCCACACGGTTGATGCAACCCATAAAATAGCCATTAGCAACAGCATGTGCAGGTTGTTCAAGCTTCCATAAATTTTGTGATTGACCAACAGTTGTTGCTGAAGGATTGTATACTATTTCGGCGCCGTTCAATCCCAAACATCGAGCGCCATCTGGAAAGTGTCGGTCATAACAAATATAAACGCCTACTTTGGCATACTTCGTTTGAAAAACGGGATATCCTAAGTTCCCGGGCTTGAAGAAGAATTTCTCCCAAAATCCTCCGGTTTGTGGGATGTGGTTTTTGCGGTATTTACCCAAATACGTTCCGTCGGCATCAATGACAGCTGCGGTATTATATAAAACCCCTGCTTGATCTTTTTCATATACTGGTACAATGATGACCATGTCATATTTCTTGGCATAAACTTGCATTCTCTCCGTCGTTGGGCCAGGCACGCTTTCTGCTGAAGCATACCAAGCGCTATCTTGTCCTGGGCAAAAGTAAGGCGTGTTAAAAATTTCCTGAAAACACAAGATTTGTACCCCTTGTCTTCCAGCTTCTTCAATATAGGGAATGTGCTTTTGCACCATCGCCTCCATGATTTCCGCAATCGTTCCTTCGCCTTCTGTTTTGGCTAAACTCAATTGAATTAGCCCTGATTTTACTATTCGCGCCATGTCTTTAATGGTGAATGGTGAATTGTAAATGGTGCATGAATTTTATCAAACTCAAAATTCATCACTCACAATTCACAATTAATTAAATTTTCCCTTCTACTTTATTTCGTTTCACAAATTGGCCGTAGCCTTTTGAAACTTTGCATTCATTATTATCGATTACAACTTGCCCTCGTAATAAAACGGTTTTCACTTTCCCTTTCACTTCCCATCCTTCATAACCACTGTAATCCACATTCATATGGTGGGTTTTTGCAGAAAGCGTATGCGTTTCATTTGCATCAAAAAGCACAATATCGGCATCACTCCCTACAGCAATTGTTCCTTTTTTTGGAAACATACCAAAGATTTTAGCGGCATTGGTACTTGCTACTTCTACATATTTATTCAAGGTAATTTTACCTTTGTTTACGCCTTCGCTAAAAAGCAATTCCATACGATTTTCAATAGCCGGGTGCCCATTTGGTATTTTAGAAAAATCATCAATTCCCATTAGTTTTTGTTCCCACATAAAAGGACAATGGTCAGTGGCTACTACGTTTACCAACCCTTGATTCAATCCTGCCCATAGCGTGGCTTGGTCTTTCTTTTCGCGCAATGGTGGTGACATCACCCATTTGGCACCTTCAAAATTTTGCTCATACAAACTAGCATCCAATATCAAATATTGAATACAGGTCTCTACAAAAACATTTTGGTTTCTTTTAGTAGCATTTCGAACGGCATTCAAAGCTCCTTCGCAAGTTAGATGCACAATGTAGCCAGGACAACCGGTATAATTTGCCATGTCGGCAAATCGTCCGCTGGCTTCCGATTCGGTTACTTCGGGTTGTGATAAATAATGATAAAGTGGTGCTAATTTCCCTTCGGATTTGTGTTTGGCAATTAAATAATCAATCATATCGCCATTGGTAGCGTGGACATTGATTAAACCACCGTGTTTTTTAACTTCTTGCATCAAGCCAATCATTTGTCGGTCGTCAATCATTAATGCTCCTTTGTAGGCCATAAAGGTTTTGAAAGAGGTGATGCCTTCAACTTCAATAAAATGTTTAATTTCCTTTTTGGTCTCGTCATTGAAATCGGTTACCGCCATGTGAAAACTATAATCGCCAACCGCATTATTGTCGCTTCTGCTCTTCCAATCTTGTAGTGCCGATTGTAAACTTTTACCTTGCGTTTGCAAAATGAAATCTATCACGGTTGTTGTTCCGCCATAAAGTGCAGCACGCGTTCCTGTTTCATAATTGTCGCTACTATAGGTTCCCATAAAAGGCATATCGAGATGCACATGCGGATCAATTCCGCCCGGCATTACTAATTTACCTGATGCATCAATTTCTGAATCGGCTTTTACGTTTAAGTTTTTACCAATGGCAGAAATTGTTTCGCCTTCTATAAAAATATCAGCCACATAATCATCGGTAGCTGTTATAATTCTTCCGTTTTTAATTAAGATGCTCATGATGTTATTCTTTATTTTTCATTAAAATCCAATATACTAAACCGCTAATACCGAAGCCCACGAACCAAGCGTAGTGATACAAACCCGAAATCCATTCTGGAAAAACGGTCGTGTCAACTACTTTAATCGTCAGGAAAAAACCCGGTACATTAGGGAGAATTCCAAGGAGTAATGCCCAAATCGCTTTGGTGTTAAAGCCTTTGGAAAAACTGTAAATCCCTTTTTTGTTGTATAAATCATCTAGGACCAAAGTCTGTTTTCGGATGAAATAATAATCGGCTATCATAATCCCACCGACAGGTCCAAGTAAACTGGAATAACCAACTAGCCACGTGAAGATATAGCCTGTTGGATCGGCGATTAATTTCCATGGAAAAATTAGAATTCCGATAATTCCTGTGATATATCCTCCTTTTCTAAAGTCGATTTTTGAGGGTGCTAAATGAGCAAAATCATTGGCTGGACTCACAATATTAGCCGCTATATTCGTAGCCAATGTTGAAATCGCAACAGCTATCATTGCAACGCTAACGAGTAACTTGCTATCAAATTTTCCTGCTAAAACAACGGGGTCCCATATAGTGGTTCCAAAAACAATAGCTGTTGCCGAAGTCACTACAACTCCAACAAATGCAAATAGTGTCATGGAGGTGGGTAAGCCATAAATCTGCCCTTTAATTTGCGCTTTTTGCGAAGTGGCATAACGTGTAAAATCGGGGATATTTAAGGATAAGGTTGCCCAAAATCCCACCATTCCAGTTAATGCAGGAAAGAAAAAATGGAAGAAGTCAACCGAGTTGGTGAATTTAGATTTTGTTTCTAATATAGGTCCCAAACCATGAGCAGCACTGATGGCCCAAAACAATAAAGCCAAAGCGGCAACTGGAAGAAAAATAGCTTTAAAAACTAATAATTTTCGAATGCTTTCAACCCCTAAATAAACCACATACATATTAAGCAACCAGAATAGGAAAAAACAAATTGCCGGTCCAGTTTGTAATCCAAAAGAATCAGGGAAAACTTGGGGTAAGGTTTCAATACTTGGCATCCACAAACGCATCATTTGATAAAGGGCAAAACCACCAATCCAAGTTTGAATTCCGAACCAACCACAAGCAACAATAGCCCGAAGCATTGCCGGAATATTAGCTCCAACAGTTCCAAAACTGGCACGTGCAAATACTGGAAATGGAATTCCATATTTCGCTCCTGCATGACCATTTAAAATCATTGGAATTAATACAATTGTGTTTCCTAAGAATATGGTCAAAATGGCTTGCCACCAATTCATGCCTCCTTCAATTAGGGAACTCGATAGCATATAGGTCGGAATACATAGACTCATGCTAATCCAAAGAGCGGTATAATTCCAGGTAGTCCAGGTTCTTTTTTCAGAAGTAACCGGAGCCAAGTCTTCGCTATACAAAGAAGAGTTTGTATGATTTAGGTTTTCGGACATGTTTTTGATTTATTACGCTGCGCTCCATACAATTCGGCAACGCCTCGGGTTTATACTAAAGCTGTGTCAGAAATTTTTAAAGCTTCACTTATGATCGCTAAACCTTCATCGATTTGCACTTCCGTGATGCATAAGGGTGGCGCCATAAAAATATAACCCCAACGCACGAAGGTGTATAATCCTAATTCACGAACCTTTGCTGCAATTTGATTGGTGACTTTTAAATCATCTCCTGCAGCGTTATACGGCGCAATTAATTCGCCAGTTGTTTTATTTTTTAAGATGTCTAAACAACCTAGTAGTCCCGTGTTTCTGAATGTTCCCATACTTGGATGTTGCCTTCTCATCGCTTCGATTCTGGATTCCAAATAGGCTCCCATTTTACGAGTGTTTTCAATCAGCCTGTCGCTTTCATAGATGTTGATTACGGCTAAAGCTGCTGCTAAGGCAACGGGGTGTCCATTATAAGTCAAGCCAATCATCATCGGTGTATTTTCATATTTGGCTGCAATGGTGTCGGAAACCATTAAACAACCTAAAGGTAAATAGGAAGAAGTTAATCCTTTTGCCATACAAACCATATCGGGAACGATGTCGTGATTTTCAAATCCGAACCATTTTCCAGTACGGCCAAATCCACTCATAACCTCATCGGCAACGAATAGAATTCCGTATTTTTCGCATAAGGCTTTTACCCCTTTTAAGTAACCTTTTGGATAGTGCAAGCAACCCGAAGAACCGCTTTCTCCTTCAAAAATGAAGGCGGCAATATTGGTTTTCCCTTCCAAATGGATTACTCTTTCCACGTATTCTAAACTTAGATTCAACTTAGTGGTTTCATCTAAATCTTTCATGCCAAAGAAATAATATGGATCATCTAAATGCACTGCATTCGGCATTTGTTGGGAATCGTTAGCTAGTTTTCTTGGGTCGCCCCCAACGGTCATTCCGCCAATGGAACCGCCATGAAATGCTCTATATCTTCCAATGATTTTGTGTCTTCCAGTGTACAATCTTGCCAATTTAATTGCGTTATCAATAGACGAAGTTCCACATAAGGTATAAAACGCTTTGTTTAAATTACCTGGACATATTTCCGCCAGTTTTCGAGAAAGCTTAGCTCTGATTTCTGTCGTGCAACTTGGTGTTACAAAACTCACTTTTTGCATTTGGTCTACAACGGCGTCGGTAACTCTTTGGTCACCGTGACCAATATTTACGGACATTAAGCCCGAAGAAAAGTCGATGATTCTATTACCATCATAGTCGTATAAATAAACCCCTTCGGCTCTTTCGATAGCAATTGGATTGACACTTGCTTGTGCCGACCAAGAGAATAAACTAAATTCTTTACTATCGCTTATAATTTGTTCTTTCGTCAATGTTTGTTCTTTCGTAATCATTTTCAATTGTGTTTTATTAGCTCATCCAGTTTACACCGGCTTCCGCATTCCATTTAATCGTACTCTTTTTCAATTTTGTCCAAAACTCAATGGAGCTTTTTCCGGTGATATCTCCAACTCCGAATTTACTATCATTCCATCCCCCAAAACTAAAAGGTTCTCTTGGAACAGGAACGCCAACGTTCACGCCTATCATTCCGGCACTTGATTTTTCAATAATGTAACGTGCCATCCCTCCGTTTTGAGTAAAGACACTCGCTGCATTTCCATATGGATTGGCATTTTCAATAGCTAAAGCTTCGTCAACGGTGTTGGTTCTGATTATGGAAACTACAGGTCCGAAAATTTCTTCGGTTGCCACACTCATATCGGGTGTTACAAAGTCGATAACTGTTGGGCCAACATATGTGCCTTTTTCTTTACCTGCTACTTTGGTATTTCGACCATCCACTAGTATTTTTGCTCCGTCTTTTTCGGCTTGCGTAATATATCTTTCAATACGTTCTTGTGATTCTTTATTGATAACTGCACCCAAATTTACACCTGGAATAATCTTCCTTGCTTCATCGCAAATTTTAGCTACAATATGATCGATAGCTCCAACACCAACCATCGCTGATGCTGCCATACAACGTTGACCGGCACAACCCGACATGGATGCCGCAACATTTTGAGCGGTCATATCTGGAATAGCATCAGGTAAAACCAATAAGTGATTTTTGGCACCTCCAAGCGACAAACATCTTTTGTAATTTGATGTAGCGCGTTGGTACACAATCTTCGCTACTTTGGTAGATCCTACAAACGAAACGGCTTCAATATTGGGATGATCGCAGATGGCGTTTACAATATCAACATCGCCATGAACCACGTTAAAAACACCATCCGGCAAACCTGCTTCTTTTAACAATTCGGCTAATCTTCCGCAACTTAAAGGCACTTTTTCGGAAGGTTTAATAATCATACAATTCCCTAATGCAATAGCGTTTGGGATTGTCCAATTGGGAACCATAGAAGGGAAGTTAAATGGAACGATAGAAGCTACTACTCCTAAAGGCACGTGCTCGGTTCTACATTCTACACCTCGACTTACTTCTAATAATTCTCCAGTAACCAATTGAGGCAAAGACGTAGCAAACTCGGTAAGCTCAATACATTTCTCAATTTCGGCAACGGATTCACCATATGTTTTCCCGTTTTCTTCACTGCACAATTCCGATAGTTCTTTTAAATGTTTTTCTAATAAAGTCTTATATCTAAAAAAAACTTGAACTCTTTCTTTAATAGGTGTTTTACTCCAGGCTGGGAAAGCCGCTTGAGCCGCTTTTACGGCATTATCTAAATCTTTAGCGCTAGATAATGGAACCGTTGAAAGAAGATTACCATCTAATGGCGATATTACATCCATTATTTTTGTGGTAGTTGCGTTGACAAATTTTCCGTTTATGTAGTTTTGAATTGCTGGGTATTTCATTTATTTCTGGTTTATTTTATATAATATTTCAATAAAAATAGTAACTAATTATTAATATACAAGTTTTGCTTGTGAAAAATCAATAATTGATAAAGTTTTTAGGTTTTTACTTCCTTTAAAAAAGGCTTTCAGTCCTTAATTTGAAAACAAAACCTCCAACACTAATGTTAGAGGTTTTTCAATATTTATTATAAATGTTTTTGTGTTTTAAACAATCTCTAAATTACCAAATCTTAACGCGTTTGTCAGCTGGTAAATACAAAGAGTCTGTTGGTTTTACATTAAACGCTTTGTAAAATTCGGGGACATTGCGCACCACGCCATTAATTCTAAATTTAGCTGGCGAATGTGGGTCGCCTGCAATTTGACTACGAACAGCTTCTTCACGTCCTTTTTCTCCCCAAACTTGTCCCCAACCTAAGAAAACACGTTGCATGCCTGTAAATCCGTCCATAACTGGCGCTTCTTTACCATTCAAAGTTGCTTTATAGGCTTTAATAGCAATACTTAATCCCCCAAGATCACCAATGTTTTCTCCTAAAGTAAACGCCCCGTTTACATTCAAATCAGGGAATGCCTTGAAGCTATTGTATTGTGTTACTAAAGCTCCAGTTTTAGATTTGAATTCTTTTAAATCGGCATCAGTCCACCAGTTTTTCATTACACCTCCACCATCATAGGCACTTCCTTGGTCGTCAAATCCGTGACCAATTTCGTGACCAATAACCGCTCCAATTCCACCATAATTTACAGCGTCGTCCGCTTTTAAATCAAAGAAAGGGGGTTGTAAAATTGCTGCAGGAAATACAATTTCATTAAGCGAAGGATTGTAGTAAGCATTTACGGTTTGTGGCGTCATGCCCCATTCGGTTCTATCAACGGGTTTTCCTAATTTGTTTAAGTTTCTTTGGTATTCAAATTCGTTGGCTCTTACTGAATTGCCATACATGTCATTTTTAGCGATTTTCAACGCCGAGTAGTCTCTCCATGTATCTGGATAACCAATTTTTATCATGAATTTATCAACCTTTTCCAATGCTTGTTTTTTTGTATCAGCACTCATCCAATCTAATTTTTTGATACTTTCGGCATAAGCTTTCAATAAGTTTTTTACCATTGTTACCATGCGTTCCTTGGCTTCTGGAGGGAAATGTTTTTCAACATAAACTTTCCCAACCATTTCGCCCATTGAACCATTAACAGCGCTTACACCACGTTTCCAATCTTCTTGTTGTTTTTCTACCCCATACAACGTTTTATCATAAAATGCGAAGCTTTCATTGTCTAATGAAGCGTTAAGTCTATTAGAATTTCTGTTAATCAACCCCCATTTAAGATATATTTTCCAAGTGTCAAGGGGCGTTTTTTTGATGATATTGTTTAAGCTTTTTGTATATTCAATTTGCGATATTATGATTGTTTTTTCTTTATCCATACCAGCAGATTTAAGCATAGGCGCCCAATCAAAATCAGGAGTCAAGGTTTTTAAATCTGCCATATTGTATTTATTGTAAAGTTTTACAACATCACGAGTGTCTTCTTTTTTCATATGACTTGAAGCTATTGTAGTTTCAAGAGCCATGATTTTAGCAGCATTTTCAGCCGGGTTTTCAATACTACATAATTGAAGCATATTTTCAATATGAGCTACATATTTTTTACGAATGTCAGCCATCTTTGTATCCGTTGAAGTATAATATTCTCTTTCAGGAAGCCCTATTCCTGCCTGCCACGTGGTTAAAGCGTACTCGTTTGGCTTTTTAGAATCTTGGCTAACAGATATGTTAAATGGATTAGTTACACCAATCCTATTAGCTTTACCAAAATAACTTGCCAAATCAGTATAATTTGCAATAGCATCGATAGCTTTTAAATCAGGTTGCATAGGTTTTATTCCTTTAGCATCTCTATCTTTTCTATTCATAAAAGAAGCATAGTAATCGCCTATTTTTTGCTGGTCACTACCTCCGGCATTATTGCCTTTGGCAGCATCTTCAATAATAGCTTTTACGTCTATCAGGGATTGGTCATATAGCAAATCGAAAGAGCCGTAAAATGCCTTATCTGCAGGAATTTTAGTTTTTTTACACCAAGTTCCATTGACAAATTCGGCAAAATTATCACCTGGATTTACTTTGGTATCCATGTTTTTTAATTGAATCCCCGAAACTAAGACTTCCTCTTTTTCGGATTTATTACAGGCCGAAAGCAAGAATATTGCTGACAAGACCAGCGAAGACTTTATTAATACAGTTTTGTTTATCATGGTTTTAGTTTTGTTTAGAAATATAAAAGTAATAAAAGATTTCTGATAATAGAAAAACATAAAAAAATTTAATCCATTAGTTTGGATTTAATTTGTAAATATCAAGGAAGCTAAGCGCGCGTCTCTACTATATACATCATCATAGAAGTGAATATCGCCTTCGTTATCCACCCAAGCGGTGAAGTAGCCAATGTAAACTGGAATCTTATTCTTAAGTGCGTACCAGGTTTCTTTGCCTTTGTTCATTGCAGCATCAATCTTTTCGGGCGACCAATTCTTGTCGCCTTTCATAATAAGATTGGCTAACTCTTTTGGTTTTTCTAAACGAATACAACCATGGCTGAAAGCTCTTTTCTCTTCGCTGAATAAATTTTTTGAAGGAGTGTCGTGTAAATAAATTGATTTGGAATTGGGAAATAAAAACTTCACCAAACCTAAGGAATTTTTTGGCCCTGGTTTTTGCCTAATGTTACCCTCATTCCATTCCATATTGTGTTGTGACAAGTATTTTTTGTTTTTTGCCATAGCAGGCAATAGCTCTTTTTTGATGATGCTTTTTGGCACATTCCAATAGGGACTAAACACAATATATTTCATCTCTCCACTAAAAACTGCTGTTTGATTCATGTCTTTTCCAACAACAACATTCATCGCCAATTCAGGCTTACCTTCCTTGAAATAGGTTAACTTATACGCTGGAATATTAATCACTATAAACGCTTTTGATTTTATAATATCGGGGGAAATCCATCGGCAACGTTCCATGTTGACCATAATGGTTTTTATCCTTTCGCTAACAAGTACATTCATTGCAGCAATATGTTTAGCCGTAATAATTTTATCTTCTTTGAATGAATAATGGTTTTTAAATTTTAAAATTCCTGCAACCAAATCCTCATCATACAAAGTGCTTTTTGAGTCAGCCCCAATATCTCCGGTAATGAGCAATCGATGTCTGATTTGGGCAATGGTTTTAGAAGAATCACCAGGTTTGAGAGATGTTACATTAGCCTCTAGAACAATGGTATTCCACCCACCATTTTTCCCAATTTGTCTGTATTTTTGAAGGGCTTCTTTAAGCTTATAATATTGCCCAACCACTTCTTTTTCATTTTTATTTATCAAAGAAGGATTGGTCAATAACGAGTCTAAGCAAACGGCATACTCTTGTTTTTTTCGAGGTAAATACCATTCGAGTTCATTGGTTTTTTCTATATCAATACCATGATACACTTTCTCTGCATAAAAGAAATATAAGGAAGAGAGCAACAACTCTGTAGTAACATCCGGCTTGACCGTATTGGATTTTTGCAAAACTGCATCAAGTTTGTTTTTATAGGGAACTTCAACCTGAAGGCCTTCTTCTGCCAGATTATTAATCTTATTATACAACAAGTCCCCCAGTTCATTTATCCCTTTGTTGTCATACCAAATGTAGTGATACTGATGTTTTTGATATAAAGCTTCCACATCCGATTGAAAAGGAATCAATTTTGGATGTTTGACAAAAAAATCCTTTACCAAAGTACTGTCAAAAAGGATTTCGGTATAAATATAATCCTTAGGAGCTGTATTTAGTAGCTTCCCTTTTTTATTCTCGCTATTGTTTTTACAAGAAACATTGGCCGAAAAGCCAAAAACAATAACACCCAATAGAATAAAAAAATTTCTCATATTTTAAAACTTTAAAATGAAAGAATGTCCGTCTGTAAACTAATGCTTTTTCAAATTCTCCAACATTTCCACCGTAATCATTTCCAAATCAAATTGGTGTTTCCAATTCCAATCTTCTTTGGCGCTACTATCATCAATGCTGGCGGGCCAACTATCGGCAATTTTTTGGCGAAAGTCGGGTTTATAGGTAATCGTAAAATCATGAATGTGGTTTTTAATGGTAGCCGCTATTTCTTTGGGAGTAAAACTAACACCTCCTAAATTATAGGAAGAGCGTATTTTTATTTGTTCGCTTGGTGCCTGCATAATTTGTATTGTCGCACGAATCGCATCATCCATATACATCATCGGCAAGCCCGTATTTTCGGAAAGAAAACACTCATACGTTTTATCAATCAAGGCTTTGTGATAGATGTCCACAGCATAATCGGTTGTGCCGCCACCAGGTTCGGTAGACCAGCTTATCAATCCCGGATAACGGATACTTCTAACATCAACTCCATAAATATGGTGATAATACTCGCACCAGCGTTCTCCCGTTTGTTTTGAAATGCCATACACCGTTGAAGGTTCCATGATGGTATATTGTGGCGTGTTTATTCTTGGCGTGGTAGGGCCAAAAACCGCAATACTCGATGGCCAGAATATCTTTTTTATTTTTTTTGCTTTCGCCAAATTCAAAACGTGAAACAACGAATTCATATTCAAATCCCAGGCAAAGGCAGGATTTTTTTCCGCAGTTGCCGAAAGGAGTGCCGCCATTAAATACACCTCTTCTATTTGATGCATCTCTACAATATGCTCAATTTGATTAAAGTCCAAAGCATTCACCACTTCAAATGGGCCAGAGTTCACTACCTCATTATTCAATTTTCGAATATCGGAAGCGATGACATTTTCAACACCATAAATTTCACGTAACTTTTTGGTAAGTTCCGTTCCAATTTGTCCGCATGCACCAATGATTAGGATTTTTGTGCTCATGATTTTATTTTTCTTCTACAAATATACTGTTTTCATAATTCTCTCTTTTCTAATATTTAACTATAATTTATTAAAGTTATACCAACGAAGTTTCGGCTTACCTTTGTACTTTTGTATTTCAAATTTCTAAATAAATGAAGGCTAAGGAATTCCTGTTGTTGTTTACTTTTCTGCTTTTTTTATCTTGTCAAGATGAAAGCAAACTTCGTATTATTGAGCAAAAAAAAGAAGCCCAAAAAATGGAAATTGTTTTTGCTAATATCAATAAAGGATGGAACTTTAATGCACAACCTCAAAATGAAACTTCCCGAGCCCTATTAACCAATTGGTCCGAATGGCGCGTATTTCTCAAAGAACTTTCCCAAAAACCAAAAAGCAGCATTGGCGCTTTCCAGCAAAAAGCCAAAACACTTTCCAAAAAAGCAGTTGATTTAAACAATCACATTCCTTTTGCCTATAGCAAACCCGAAATAAAAAGCCGAATTGCGGTTATTACAACCAAAGTTAACGCTATCGATTTATTTATTCATCTCAATCAAATTCCAGATAATAAAATTGTTCAACTCGTTCAAGAAGTCAATTCAAATTTAACCGCAATACAATTGCAACTAGAAGAGATTGACCGAAAAAATAGTATAAAAACGGAAGAGGGCGAAGCCGAAATGATCAGAATGTTAGACACAACTCGAGCAATTCCAAACGTTCACAACCCAAAATTAAAACCCCACAAATAGACCTTGAGCCAGTCCTCACTCATTAACAGCTATACTACTTCCGAAAAAGTAAAGCAAATTGTTGACCGTTTATCCTCCGAAACTTCTAGAATTCATTTGAAAGGATTAATTGGTTCTTCCTTGTCATTGGTCCTACAAGCCATAATAAAAAAAACCGAAAAGCCCTTTTTGATTATTCTCAACGAGAAGGAAGAAGCGGCCTATTACCTCAACGATTTGGAACAAATGATTGGTGGAAATGACGTCTTGTTTTATCCAAGTTCGTATCGCCGTCCTTATCAAATTGAAGAAACAGATAACGCCAATGTACTGCTGCGTTCGGAAGTTTTAAACCGCATCAATTCGCGCAAAAAACCGGCTGTTATTGTCACCTATCCCGAAGCACTTTTTGAAAAAGTAGTGACTCGAAAAGAATTGGAAAAAAATACCTTGAAAGTTTCCGTTGGCGACCAAATTTCTATCGATTTTATTAACGAAGTCTTGTTTGAATACGAATTCAAACGCGTAGATTTTATTGCCGAACCTGGAGAGTTTTCCGTTCGTGGTGGCATCTTGGATGTCTTTTCGTTTTCCAATGATAATCCCTATCGCATTGAGTTTTTCGGCAATGAAGTGGAAAGTATTCGGACCTTCGATGTGGCGACACAACTATCCGTTGCAATTCAAAACAAGATTACCATTATTCCGAATTTAGAAAATAAATTCATCAAAGAAAATCGGGAAAGCTTTCTGGACTATATCCATGAGAAAACCATTATTTGCATTGAAAACAGCGCGTTTTTAGGATCACAATTGGATAAACTTTTTGGGAAAGCCGTTGAAACCTTTGAAAAATTATCAAAAGACGTTAAGCACGCTTCTCCCGAACAATTATTCCTCAATCAATCCAGTTTTAATAAAAAGGTTTTGGACTTTTCCATCATTGAATTGGCTACTATACCATTATTCAAAACCACCAAAACATTTGAATTTCACATACAGCCGCAACCTTCTTTCAACAAACAATTTGATTTGTTGCTGAACAATTTGAGCGACAATCATTTCAACGGTTACACCAATTATTTGTTTTGTTCCAATGAAGCGCAAGCCAATAGGTTTCATGATATTTTTGAGAGTTTGGATGAAGAAAATCACGAGGACGTTCGTAAGCAATATCACACCATCGTTTTGCCTTTGTATCAAGGATTTGTTGACGAGGAAAATCAAATTGCTTGTTATACTGACCATCAAATTTTTGAACGTTATCATAAATTTTCAATCAAAAACGGGTATTCTAAAAAGCAAACACTAACACTAAAAGAACTCAATACACTTTCGGTTGGCGATTATGTTACCCATATCGACCACGGAATCGGGAAGTTTGGCGGATTGCAAAAAATTCAGGTGGAAGGCAAAACCCAAGAAGCGATAAAACTCGTATATGCCGATAACGATATCGTGTATGTGAGCATTCATTCACTACACAAAATTTCAAAATATTCCGGTAAAGACGGAACGCCGCCCAAGATTTATAAACTGGGTTCGAATGCATGGAAAGTTTTAAAACAAAAAACCAAAGCGCGTGTAAAACACATTGCTTTCAACTTAATTCAACTTTACGCCAAGCGAAGATTGGAAAAAGGATTTGCCTTTGCTCCAGATAGTTATTTGCAAAAAGAGTTGGAAAGCTCATTCATATACGAAGACACACCCGACCAAATTACCGCAACACGTGACGTGAAAACCGACATGGAAAAAGACCGTCCTATGGACCGTTTGGTTTGTGGCGATGTAGGTTTTGGCAAAACCGAAGTCGCCATTCGCGCCGCTTTTAAAGCGGTAGACAATAGTAAGCAAGTGGCTATTTTGGTACCGACCACCATTTTGGCCTACCAACATTACAGAACATTCACCGAAAGATTAAAGGAAATGCCAGTGAATGTGGGTTACTTAAATCGTTTTAGAACCGCCAAACAAAAAACCAAAACCTTGGAAGAATTAGCTTCCGGGAAACTCGATATTATTATTGGAACGCATCAATTGGTTAACAAAAATGTCGTTTTTAAAGATTTGGGATTACTTATTGTGGATGAAGAACAAAAGTTTGGCGTGAATGTAAAAGACAAACTCAAAACCATTGCCGCCAATGTAGATACGTTAACCTTAACGGCAACACCCATTCCAAGAACCTTGCAATTTTCGTTAATGGCAGCGAGAGATTTATCGGTGATTACAACAGCTCCGCCCAATCGTTATCCTATAGAAACGCAAGTGGTGGGTTTTAATGAAGAGTTGATTCGGGATGCGATTTCCTATGAAATACAACGAAACGGGCAGGTTTTCTTTATCAATAACCGCATTGAAAACATTAAAGAAATTGCCGGAATGATTCAGCGATTGGTTCCCGATGCGCGCGTTGGGATTGGTCACGGTCAAATGGAAGGCAACAAATTGGAAGAGTTAATGCTCGGATTTATGAATGGCGAATTTGATGTTTTGGTAGCGACTACTATCATTGAAAGCGGTTTAGATGTACCCAATGCCAACACCATTTTCATTAATAACGCCAATAATTTTGGGCTTTCCGATTTGCATCAAATGCGGGGTCGCGTGGGTCGTAGTAATAAAAAAGCTTTTTGCTATTTTATTTGCCCGCCTTATTCTGCAATGACTGATGATGCGCGAAAACGAATACAAGCATTAGAACAATTCAGCGAATTGGGTGGCGGATTTAACATTGCGATGAAGGATTTGGAAATTCGTGGGGCAGGGGATTTATTGGGTGGTGAACAAAGTGGTTTTATCAATGAGATTGGTTTTGAAACCTATCAAAAAATCATGAATGAAGCCATTGAAGAATTGAAAGAAACCGAATTCAAAGAATTATATCAAGACGAAAATGAGAATGAAAACAAAGAATATGTCAAAGATTTACAGATAGACACCGATTTCGAATTGCTATTCCCTGATGAATATATTAACAACATTTCGGAGCGACTGAATTTGTACAACGAATTGGGAACCATCAAAGACGAAATAGGATTATTGGCCTATGAAGCAAAACTAATAGACCGTTTTGGACCTTTACCAAAAGAAGCCAAATCCTTGCTCAACAGCATTCGCATCAAATGGATTGCCACCAAAATGGGAATTGAAAGAATCATCATGAAAAACGGAAAGCTGATTGGTTATTTTGTTGCCGACCAACAATCGGCCTATTATAATTCCAAGCATTTTCGACAAATGTTGCAATTTGTGCAACAACACGGAAACCTTTGCAAAATGAAAGAGAAGGAAACCAAAAATGGACTACGATTATTGTTGACTTTTGAAAATGTAAAAAGTATTGGTAAGGCTTTGGAGATGATGGAAATGATGGAGGGGTAAATTAAAAATGATAAAAAGCATCTTCTATATGCTCTATCTTAAATTCTTTTTCTTCTTTACTGATAGCAATAATATCAAAGCGGACTTCCACATCCAAATCATTGGAAATAACATATTCGTTCACAGCTTTTACCAGCAGTTGGATTTTTTTTGGTTTTACAAAATCCTGTGGCAAACCAAACTCAATACTGGAACGCGTTTTCACTTCCACAACCGCCAGGACATTTTCTTTCTGGGCGATAATGTCAATTTCGGCTTTTTGAAAAATCCAGTTGGTTTCCAGAATTTCATAACCGTTTTTTTGTAGAAAATCCACAGCTAGTTCTTCTCCCAGTTTGCCTAAATCATTATGTTCTGCCATTGTTTAGATTCTTAGAAATCTATCTATTTGAAAATCAATTTGCTTTCTTGGTCATTCACTTCCATAGAAACTTGTCGCCCAAAAATCAAGGAGCGGTTATCTTGAATGTGTCCCGCTGGGAAATTATAAATCACGGGTATTTTTAAATCTTTGGTAATATCTTCAATGATTTCCAACGCATTTTTACCCCATGGAATATCATTATCGTTCATTTTTGTCATGGCGCCAACAATAATTCCTTTTAAACTTGTGAGACAACCATTGCGTTTTAAATTCATCAACATTCTGTCGACATGATATAAATATTCATCTAAATCTTCTAGAAATAAAATTTTATCATGGCAATCAATCGCCGATTCGGAACCCAAAAGACTGTACAATATAGACAGATTTCCACCAACCAATTCGCCTGTAGCTTTCCCTTTATGATTGATGGCATCGCATGCCAAAGTATATTCTAAATGTTCGCCAAAAAGCGCTTTACAAAATGAATCTTTCGCTTCGTCCGTCGCTCTTGGAACACTAACAGGCATAATACCGTGTACCGATTCAAATCCCATTCGGTTTAACTGACTGTGCAAAACGGTAACATCGCTAAAACCCACAATCCATTTTGGATTTTGTTTGAATTGGGTAAAATCCAATAAATCAATCATGCGGACCGTTCCATAACCCCCGCGAACACACCAAATGGCTTTGATATTGGGATTGTCTATTTGTTCTTGAAAATCGGCCGCGCGCTCTTCATCGGTTCCCGCCAATTGAAAATGATCTAAACCAATGGTTTTGCCAATTTTAACTTTCAATCCCCAATTTTCCAGCAAGTCAATCGCTGGTTTTAAATTGTCTTCAATGTTTTTTCGAGCGGTGGAAACGATGGCAACGGTGTCGCCTTTTTGTAGATAGGGTGGTGTTATCATCTTTTTTTGGGAATAAGAAGAAAATGAAATTATATAAAATAGTAGTAATAACTTTCTCATTAAGCGTAAATAAATGGCTTTTGTTACTTTTCAAAAGTGCTTTTCAAAAGTAAACAAATAACAAATAAATTCGTGAATTCGTGGCTAAAAAGTTATTTTTGCATTCATTCTGGATTCGTTCGGAATCTAATTATAATCTTTACAATGTTAGAAAATCCAAAAAGATATACCATTACAGCGGCTTTGCCTTATACAAACGGACCCATTCACATTGGTCATTTGGCGGGCGTTTACGTGCCTTCCGATATTTATGCGCGCTTTCAACGATTGCAAGGAAAAGATGTGGCGTTTATTTGTGGCAGCGATGAACACGGCGTTGCCATTTCAATGAAAGCCAAAAAAGAAGGGATCACACCGCAACAAGTTATTGATAAATACGATGGGATTATTCGCAAATCGTTCCTGGATTTTGGGATTTCGTTTGATAATTATTCCCGAACTTCTTCCAAAATACATCACGATACGGCTTCCGAATTTTTTAAAAAACTATACGGCAAAGGCGATTTTATTGAAGAAGTAACCGAGCAATTGTATGATGCCAAAGCGGATCAATTTCTTGCCGACCGATTTGTGGTGGGAACTTGCCCTAAATGCGAGAATCCAGAAGCCTATGGCGATCAATGTGAGCGTTGCGGTTCTACATTAAATGCTACTGATTTAATCAACCCAAAATCAACCATCACTGGAGATACTCCCATATTAAAAAAAACGAAACACTGGTTTTTGCCTTTAGACCGATACCAAGATTTTCTTTCAGCATGGATTTTGGTGGGTCATGCCAAAGATTGGAAAGTAAATGTATTGGGTCAGGTAAAATCGTGGATTGATGGCGGTTTGGAGCCTCGTGCTGTGACGCGAGATTTAGATTGGGGTATAGATGTTCCTGTGGAAGGTGCCGAAGGGAAAAAACTCTATGTTTGGTTTGATGCGCCTATTGGCTATATATCATCAACCAAAGAATGGGCAGCCCGAGAAGGAAAAGATTGGGAGCCTTATTGGAAAGATGCCGGTACCAAATTGGTTCATTTTATTGGAAAGGACAACATTGTTTTTCATTGCATTATTTTTCCAGCAATGTTGAAAGCGGAAGGAAGTTATATTTTACCCGATAATGTTCCGGCTAATGAGTTCTTGAATTTAGAAGGAAATAAATTATCAACTTCTAAAAACTGGGCTGTTTGGTTGCACGAATATTTGGAAGATTTTCCAGATAAGCAGGATTCTTTGCGTTATGCCTTGACATCCAACGCGCCTGAAACCAAAGACAACGATTTTACCTGGAAAGATTTTCAGGCGAGAAACAACAACGAACTGGCGGCAATTTTTGGGAATTTCATTAATCGCGTGGTGGTTTTGACCAATAAATATTATGAGGGTATTGTTCCCGTTCCAAATGAATTTACGGAATTTGACGAACAAACTTTGGCCGAATTAAAAGCGTATCCAGCGGTGATTTCAAGTTCTATAGAGCGCTATCGATTTAGGGACGCGCAAGGAGAATTGATGAATGTGGCCCGATTGGGAAATAAATATTTAGCTGACGAAGAACCTTGGAAAATGGTAAAAACCAATCCAGAGCGGGTGCAAACTCAAATGTATGTGGCGTTGCAAATTGCTGCGGCGTTGCAAATTTTATGCGAACCTTTTTTACCGTTCACATCCAATACATTAGGAAAAACACTTCGCCAAGCTCCTCAAAAAAATGGATGGGAAGCGGTTACTGAAACATCCGAATTATTAAAATCGGGTCACAAAATTGGCGATGCAGCAATATTGTTTGCTCAAATCGACGATGAACAAATTCAAAAACAAATAGACAAACTGGAAGCTACCAAAGTAGCCAATAAAGAAGAAAACAAAGTGATAGAGCCACAAAAAGAAACCACCACTTTTGAAGATTTTTCCAAACTCGATTTGCGTGTTGGAACGATCCTCGAAGCTGAGAAAATGCCGAAAGCCAACAAACTATTGGTGTTAAAAGTAGATACCGGAATAGATGTTCGCACGATTGTTTCGGGAATTGCCGAGAGTTTTTCTCCGGATGAAATTATTGGAAAACGCGTCACGGTTTTGATAAATTTGGCTCCGAGAAACCTTAGAGGTGTAGACAGTCAAGGGATGATTTTGATGACCAATAATGCGGAGGGAAAATTGGTTTTTGTAAACCCAGATGCGGATGGTGTTGGGAATGGAACGATTATTAGTTAAAATGCAAAATATAAAAGTAATTGCTTTCGACGCTGATGACACGCTATTTGTCAACGAACCTTATTTTCAAGAAGTAGAACAAAAATTTTGTGTTTTGATGAGTGATTATTTGTCGAAGCAAGGCTTGTCGCAACAGCTTTTTAAAACCGAAGTCGATAATTTGCACTTGTATGGTTATGGTATTAAAGGGTACTCGCTTTCTATGATTGAAGCGGCCATGAAAATTTCCAACAATACCATTTCCATGGAAATCATCGAAAAGATTATTGGTTATGGAAAAGATTTACTCCAAAAACCCATTGAATTATTAGACGGTGTAGAGGAAACTTTAGCGCAACTTCATGGCAAATACAAATTGATTGTAGCGACCAAAGGCGATTTAAAAGACCAGCAAAGTAAACTGCATCGTTCCGGATTAGGACATTATTTTCATCACATCGAAGTAATGAGTGATAAACAAGAAATTAATTATACCCATTTATTAAACAGATTAGAAATTCAGCCCAATGAGTTTTTTATGATTGGCAATTCTTTAAAATCGGATGTGTTGCCTGTATTGGAAATTGGGGGTTATGCCGTACATGTTCCGTTTCACACCATTTGGGCTCATGAAAAAATAGATCATAAAGTGGAACATGAAAATTTTAGAACGGTGGATAAAATCTCGGATGTATTGGAGATTTTACTTTAATAAAAAAAGCGACAAAACTTTCGCCTTGTCGCTTAATCTAAAAAATAATATTGTTATTTCCCCAACAACAAGACATCATTCGCTACTACCTCGGTTATAAAACGCTTTTCGCCGTTTTTGTCATCATAACTTCTATGCGTTAGTTTTCCATCAATAGCAATCTCTTTTCCTTTGGTAACATATTTCTCAATAATGTCGGCCGTTTTCCCCCAAGCCGAAATTCTGTGCCATTCGGTTTGTTCTACTTTTTCTCCTTTTTCATTTTTGTAACTTTCATTGGTTGCCAAAGTAATATTGGCTACTTTTTTACCTCCGTCAAAGGTTTTGATTTCCGGGTCATTCCCTACATGACCAATTAACTGTACTCTGTTTCTCATTGCATTCATGGCTTGTAAAATTTAAATGTTAGTATATGTTTTTGCCGATTGTTATTTGATTTCGACAGGGCAAAGATGTGAAGGTTTCTAAAACTTAGTCGGTAGCTAACCATTTACTTTCGGTTGTAAATGTTTGTAACCGTTTGTAATTGGAAATTAATGATTATATTTGATTGATTTTTAAAGGATTATGACTTATGAAAAATTGTTTGGAATGTACTGAGAAAATTGTGGGCCGGGAGGACAAAAAATTCTGTAGCGACGGTTGTCGCAATGCGTACAACAATAAAATCAATAAAGACAGTACCAATTTTATGCGCAATGTAAACAACAAACTGCGTAAAAATTATCGTGTTTTATCAGACCTCAACATCGAAGGGAAATCGAAAACTACCAAAACGAAATTGCTTTCGAAAGGTTTTGATTTCGAATTTTTTACCAATATTTTACAAACCAATACGGGTAATACTTATCATTTTGTTTACGACCAAGGTTACCGTTTTTTGGACAATGATTTTTATATGTTAGTTAAAAAAGAATATTAACTTTACGATGATGAAAAAGAACAATACCTCTCTAGTTTCTATTCTGATTTTAGCAGCACTTTTATTTGGTGTTTTTTATTTTATGATGCCACAAGGGTATGATGAAAGTGAAGCGCCACTTTCCGAATTTTCAACTCAAAGAGCTTTAGCTAAGGTAAAAATAATTGCGTCTAAACCACATTTTGTAGGCTCCAAGAACCATGAAGTAGTTGCCCAATATCTTATAAAAGAATTGCAAAATTTAGGGTTAGAAACGTCCTTACAAGAAGGATTTACAATGATTGACAACGGCACGCTTGTAAAATCTAAAAATATTTTAGCGCGCATAAAAGGTAGCCAATCTTCGAAAGCTTTGTTATTGCTTTCGCATTATGACAGTGCGCCACATTCCTTTTCCAAAGGTGCTAGCGATAATGCATCGGGCGTGGCAACAATCCTAGAAGGCGTTCGTGTTTTTATAAATAATAAAACCAAACATAAAAATGATATCCTTATTTTATTTTCCGATGCCGAAGAATTAGGGTTGAATGGCGCGGCGCTTTTTGTGACGAAACACAACTGGGCAAAGGAAGTTGGTTTTGTTTTAAATTTTGAAGCAAGAGGAACTTCGGGACCAAGTTTTATGTTGATGGAAACCAATCAGGGTAACGGGAAAATGGTTGATGCTTTCAGCGCTGGAAGTGTAAAATATCCGGTTTCCAATTCTTTGATGTACAGCATTTATAAAATGTTACCCAATGATACCGATTTAACTGTTTTTAGAGAAAAAAGGGGGATTCAGGGTTATAATTTTGCATTCATAGACAATCATTTTAATTATCATACGGTACAGGACAAATATGAAAATTTGAATCCCAATACCTTGGCACATCAAGGCACTTATTTAGTTCCGTTGCTAAATTATTTTTCAAATGCCGATTTGAACACAATGAATACAACAGAGGACAAAGTGTATTTTAATATTCCTTTTGCATTTATTAGCTATCCTTTTGGGTGGATTTTGCCCATATTTATAGGTGCGAGTATCCTTTTCCTCTTCTTAATTTTTGTCGGTTTAGGGAAACGCACTATAAAATCGAGGGATGTTTTTATTGGGTTTATTCCGCTTGTTGCAACGCTTATTGTGGCAGGATTGACAACATTTTTAAGTTGGAAATTTTTACTTTCTATTTATCCTCAATACAATGATATTCTTCAAGGATTTACCTATAACGGACATGATTATATCTATGCATTTGTGTGTTTAACGCTTGCTATTTGTTTTTTATTTTATCAAAATAAAGGCAAAAAAAATCCAGAAATGAGCCAAATGATTGCTCCATTATTTATTTGGTTGCTACTAAATTTAGGATTTGTCATTTCATTAAAAGGGGCAGGATATTTAATATTTCCCGTTCTTTCTAGTATGTTAATGCTTGGCTATTTTGTGCTTACTCAAAAAAGTAGTTGGTTTTTAAATATTCTATTAGCCATTCCTACTTTGGTAATTATAGCCCCTTTTATTCAAATGTTCCCAATTGCTTTGGGCTTAAAAATATTAGTAGGAAGTTCCATTTTAACCGTGTTGAGTTTTACCTTGTTGCTACCCATTTTTGGCTCTTTTCCACGAAAAGGAATTTGGTCATTGGGCTTCTTTTTAATTGCCATTGGCTTCTTTTTCAAAGCCCATCAATCATCGGGTTATGTAATTGGGAAGGCAAAACCTAACAGTTTATTATATGTGTTGGATGCTGATAAAAATAAAGCCGATTGGGCAACATATGATGTGACTTTAGATGAATGGACAAAAAGGTATTTGGGTGAAAATCCAAATGAAGCAGCAGATTTAAATTCCATAAAACCATATAGTAAATATAAGTCTGAATTTACATTTATGTCGAAAGCAGAAGTCAAACAAGTCCCAAAACCAACTATAGAATTTCTTCGGGATACCATCAAAGGAAACCAAAGAATGTTAAAAATCTTGATTACACCAAATAGAAAAGTAAATCGCTATGATGTTTTTAAAAATAAATTATTGAAAATTAATAATTTAAAAGCCAACGGCGTTTCATCGTTAGATTTAAAAAGCAATATTTTAAAAAGAAGGAAAAACGATGAAATTCTAATGTATTATGTGGTTGATAATTTACCTCTAGAACTTGAATTTTCTATTCCGAAAGACCAAGTTTTAGACATGAAATTTGCGGAAAGTTCTTTCGATTTATTGAACAATCCCATGTTTAGTGTGGTAAAAAGAAAAGATTGGATGATTCCAACTCCCTTTGTTTTGAATGATGCTGTTGTAATTATGCAAAGCATTAAACCAACCCAAAAAAGAGGGGCAAAAATGAAAGATCTAACTGTTCCTAAAAAATTCTACCAAAAAAAAACGGCTGAAGTAAAAGACACAATCCAAAATATTAATGAAACAAATTAGTATTCTTGGTTGTGGTTGGTTGGGATTGCCCTTAGCAAAAACATTGATTGGGAACGGATATAAAGTGAAAGGTTCAACAACTTCTGAAACAAAAATTCCTGCATTAGAAAATTTTGGAATTAATCCATTTCTTGTCACCCTGAGCGCAGTCGAAAGCCTTACAGATGAAAATGAAATCGATTCATTTCTGGAAAATTCCAAAATCCTGATTATAGATATTCCGCCAAAATTACGAAGTGTTTCGAATGAAACCTTTGTTGGAAAAATTCAAAATTTTATTCCTTTTATTGAAAAATCAACTGTGAAAAAAGTATTGTTTATTAGCTCGACTTCTGTTTATGCGGATTCCACTTCATCACTCAATATTACAGAAGAAACAATTCTAAATCCTATTACCGAAAGCGGAAAGCAACTTTTGGAAGCGGAAGAATTATTGCTAAACAACATAAACTTCCATACAACTATCCTTCGTTTTGGTGGTTTGATAGGAGAAGGCCGGCATCCCATTCACTTTTTAGCAGGAAGAAAAGACATTGAAAATCCAGAAGCACCCATAAATTTAATTCATCAAGCCGATTGTATTGGAATTATTGAAGCCATAATCAAACGTGATTTTTTTGGGGAAACTTTCAATGCCGTGGCTCCTTTTCATCCATCGAGAAAAGAATATTACTCGCAAAAAGCTATTGAATTCCATTTGCCTTTGCCTGAATTTGATGAAACCAAACCTTCGGTCGGGAAACTAATTTCCGGCGAAAAAGTGGGTCGCCTTTTGAAATATAATTTTACTTTTTCAAAGCTTTAAACAAATTACAATTCCCTATATTTGAACTTCTATCCCTATAAATTATATTCTAATATGAAATCAAAACAACTTCTTTTAGCCCTTTCGTTTCTGTCTACCATTCATATCTATGGGCAGCAAAATAAAAATATTGTGGTGCCCAATGAAAATTTGATTACCCAAAATATTTCCGAAATATCAAAAGAATTATCCAATCAAGTAAAAAAATATTCCGAATCTCGTGGCGCTACGATGTTTGCCATTCATCCATTAAAAAATAAAATTATCATCAGCACTCGTTTTGGAACCACTTCACAAATTCATAGTGTGACACAACCTATGGGAGCTCGAACTCAGCTTACTTTTTTTGATGAACCGGTGAGTAGCGCATCTTTCGAACCCCTAAATGGTGAATATTTGATTTATTCGAAAGATGTTGGCGGAAATGAATTTGGCCAATTGTACAAACTCGATTTAAAAACATTAAAATCTACCCTTATAACCGATGGAGGCCGTTCACAAAACAGTGGAATTATATGGCGAAAAGATGGAAAAGGATTTTATTATTCCTCTACCAAAAGAAATGGCGGAGACAGAGATATTTATTATTTAGACCCAAACAATCCTTCCTCTGAAAAATTGGTTTTGCAAGTAAAAGGTGGTGGCTGGGGGATTTCAAATATTTCATCAGACGATAAACAATTATTGATAGAAGAATCTATTTCTGCTAATGAAGGACATATTTGGATGTTAGACATTGAAACGGGGAAATTAACCGAAGTAACCGATAGAAAATCTTCAAACGTTCTTCAAGGAGGGGCTATTTATTCTATGGATGCAAACGAAATTTGGTTTGTAACGGATAAAGACAATGAATTTAAACGGTTGGCAACACTAAATTTAGTTACCAAAAAGACTGCTTATTATACTTCAAACATTCCATGGAATGTTGAAAATTATAATTTATCTGAAGATAAAAAGTCTCTTGTATTTATTACTAATGAAGCAGGGTTAAATAAAATGTATTTCATGAATACCGCTAATAAATCCTATTATGAAGTGAAAAATCTTCCTATGGGTTTAATTAGCAATGCAAAATTCACCAATGATAACGCTTCGGTTTTCTTCACGCAATCTACCTCAAGAACTTCTTCAGATGTTTATAAATTAAACATCCAAACAGGATCTATAGAACAATGGACAAAAAGTGAATTGGGAGAAATGCAAGAATCCGATTTGTCATTGCCAAAAGCTATTGAATGGAAAAGTTTTGACGGGTTGAATATTTCGGGGTTTTATTATCCTGCATCATCGAAATTTTCTGGGAAAAGGCCTGTTATGATTAATATTCATGGGGGGCCAGAAGGTCAATCTATGGCGTCGTTTTTAGGAGCAAATAATTATTATACCAACGAAATGGGAGTTGCACTAATTTTTCCAAATGTCCGAGGTTCATCTGGTTTTGGAAAAACATTTATAGCCAAAGACAATGGGATTTTAAGAGAAGATTCTGTAAAAGATATTGGGGGTCTTCTGGATTGGATTGCACAACAACCCGATTTAGACAAGGATAGAGTGATGATAATGGGAGGAAGTTATGGTGGATATATGACCTTAGCGACCGCTTTTCATTTTGCCGATAGAATAAAATGTTCGGTAGATGTTGTGGGGATTTCTAATTTCAATACTTTCTTAAAAAACACCGAAGAATATAGAAGAGATTTGAGGAGAGTGGAATATGGCGATGAAAGAATTCCAAAAATGGCAGAATTTTTTGAAAAAATTGCTCCTTTAAATAATATCGATAAAATCAAAAAACCACTATTTATTATTCAAGGAACAAATGACCCTAGAGTTCCTGTTACTGAGGCAATACAAATGCGGGACAAATTGAAATCACAAGGGAAAACAGTTTGGTATCTTGAAGCCAAAGATGAAGGTCACGGATTTAAGAAAAAACCAAATATTGATTTTCAACGATTGGCGGTTATCCGATTTATGGAAGAATTTTTACTAAAGTAATTTTTGATGAATGTAAATGACCTGATAGGAACCATTGGTGTTGGGCTAATTCTTATCGCTTATTTTTTGAATATCTTTTCTTTAATCAAGAAAGATGGTGTTTTGTTTTATGTTTTGAACATTCTTGGCGGTGGCATTGCTTGTTTCGCTTCTATATTAATCAGGTTTTGGCCTTTTATAATACTTGAAGGAACATGGGCAATCATTAGCGTAATTGCTTTATTAAAAAGCATAAAAAAACCTCAAGATTCTTGAGGTTTTTTTATGCTTATAATTTGATTACCAAATTTTCACTCGCTTATCAGGAGCAATATACATTCCATCTCCTTCTTTAATATCAAAAGCTTGATAAAATGTGTCCAAATTTTGAATTGGCACATAGGCTCTATACATACCTGGTGAATGAGGATCGGTTTTTACTTGATTTTTCAATGCTTCATCACGCATTTTACTTCTCCAAATGGTTGCCCAAGAAATGAACAATCTTTGCTCTGGTGTAAAACCATCAATTAATCCTGGGTTTTTATTTTCTTTTAAATACAATTGTAACCCATCGTAAGCAGCATTAATCCCGCCTAAGTCTCCAATGTTTTCTCCTAATGTAAATTTACCATCAACGTGAATTCCTGGCAACGGCTCCAATGCAGAATATTGATCTGCTAATGAAGTTCCTAATGCTGTAAATTTTGTCAAATCATCTGCTGTCCACCAATCTACAAGGTTTCCTTCTGCATTATAGGTTGCTCCTTGATCGTCAAATCCATGAGAAATTTCATGCCCGATAACCGCTCCAATTCCTCCATAATTTACAGCCTCATCTGCTTGATAGTTGTAGAATGGCGGTTGTAAAATAGCTGCTGGGAAAACAATCTCGTTATAAGAAGGGTTGTAGTAAGCATTCACCGTTTGTGGTGACATTCCCCATTCGGTTTTGTCAACTGGTTTGCTTAATTTTTCTAAATCTTGCCCCCAAGCCCATTGGCTTACATTTCTAATGTTATCAAAATAGCTTCCTCCTTCTTCTGGGCTTTTAACCATTAAAGCAGAATAGTCTTTCCATTTGTCTGGATATCCAATTTTGATAGTTAAACTGTTCAATTTCTCAATAGCTTTCGTTTTGGTTTCTGCCGACATCCATGATAAGTTATTGATTCTATTCTCATAAGCACGCATAACATTTTTAATCATATTATAAGCCTTATCTTTTGCTTCGGCTGGGAACATTTTTTCCACATATAATTTCCCTAATGCTTCTCCAACTGTTCCGTTAACTACCTGAAGTGCTTTTTCATGACGGGGTCTTTGTTTCAAAGCACCTGTTAATGCTTTCCCGTAAAATTCCCAGTTTGCCGTTTCAATATCTGTAGATAACTGTCCCGATGCTCCTCTTAATAACATCCAACGCATGTAGGCTTTCCAGTCTTCCACTTTATTTTCGGTGAAAATGGTTTGCAAGGCAGCTATATATCTTGGCTGAGAAACAATAACCGTATCTATTTTTGTAATTCCAATGCCTTTCAAATAGGTATTCCAATCTATAATGGATGCCGTTTTTTGCAAATCACCTATAGCCATTGGATTGTATTGTTTTTTTGGGTCTCTTCTTTCAACTCTGTCCAATCTTGGTCTTGACATTGCTATTTCTAAAGCAAGAATTTTTTCAGCATCTGCTTTGGATTTCTCTGGACTTGTTCCTAAAAAGGCTAACATTCGAGCAATATGCACTTGATATTTTTCGCGTTTTTCTTTGGAATCTTTATCATCCGAAACATAATAATCTCTGTCTGGCAAACCTAATCCTCCAACTCCAAGACTTACCACATTCCTGTTACTGTTTTTGTCATCAGCTCCAATCCCAAATCCAAAGAAACCAGCGCCTCCGCCTTTAGCTTCTTCTTCCATCAGCAATTTTTGCAAATCTTTAATGTTTTTAACGGCATCTATTTTTGCTAAATAGGGTTTTATTGGAGTAATCCCTTGCTTGTTTCTCGCTACCGTATCCATGGCAGCTTTGTACATACTTATCGCTTTCCCTTGATCGGTATTTGACTTATATATTGGATTTTTAGCTGCTTCTTTTAAAATAGCCAAAGCATCTTTATCGGTATTTTGACGTAATTCATCGAAACTTCCCCAACGTGTTTTATCTGCTGGGATTTCAGTATTTTTTACCCATGTCCCATTAACAAAATTGAAGAAATTATCATTTGGTTTAACAGATTTATCCATTAAAGAAACATTTATTCCTGGTGTTTTTTGAGCATTTGTTTGACCTATGCTTAAAAAAGCAATCGATACTAATAAAATTTTAGTGGTTTTTTGAAAATTCATTTGTTTAGTTTTTAATAATTCTTTTTATTGTTGTTTGATTTTCTGATGTGATTCTGACAAAATAAACACCATCCGATATATTTGTCAAATTTAGTGTGGCGCTATTATTTGTTAAAGTAACATCGCTTTTCTTAACGATAACTTTTCCAGTAACATCAAAAACTTCAAGTTCATCTAAAGGAACGTTTCCGGAGTAAATGGTATAAATTCCATTGGAAGGATTAGGATAGATAACAATTTTATTTAAATCAAATGTTTCATTGGCCAATGTTCCTCCAATTAAGAAATCATCAAGCACAACGCCTAATTGATTAACGGATTCATCCGAATGGAAAACAATTCTGAAAATGATATTTGCCGGAGCTCCTAATGAAGCTAATGAATAATTATAAGGTTTTAAGGTTGTATCGGTTCCTGTCCATTGTGCCCCTACACAATTATTACAGTCATTCCCGGTAGTTTGTGGAGTCCTATTGCTATTATACCAATTAGTGCCTTGCTGTCCTAAAACTTGCCAGCTTTGCCCTAAATTTGTAGAATATTCAACGTATACAATGTCCCAATCTGACTCTAAATCAAATGCCATTTTAAAACTAATCTCAGGATTTGTAAGATAAGTTAAATTATAACATTGTGAAACTAAGTATGCTTTTGTTAAATCAGGATAATTATTTGTTGCATTTGAGGTGTATACATTGTTTGAGTTGGTTGCCAATGCACTACCCACTCTAATACCGCGTGTCCATAAACCCGTTGTGCTGCCTTCATTATAATCTAATAATGAAGTTGTAGCTGATTCAAAAGTATTTGTGACATTTACCGTTCCAGCATCATTTATGAAAAATATTGAAGTTCCATTATTATTATCATTAAATGCATCGTTTGGAATAGTTGAATTAACTGCAAAAGCATAAGCTCCTTTTGTTAATGTTTGTTGCGGCAAATTAACAGCTACTGTTTCCAATGGGCTTATTGTTCCCGACCAATTATAGGAATAGGGCGCTCCATTTAAAGTATAATTAATAGTTGAGGCACTTATTGTATTTGTCCCATTATTTTTTACATAAACTTGGGGAACAATTTGGCCATCACAGCCTATAGATTCATAGGTTGGACTTGTTATTTCAACGAATTTAATATCGTTTGCAGGAACGATAACTGGTATTGAAGATTGCCAAACGCCTCTTCCATAGGTAGAAGCAATTATTTTGCTGTCTTCAAGATTTATTTCTAAATCGGTAACATCTACATTGGGCAGATTGGTATCAAAAGGTTCAAATTGTGACATGGAATCATCACGATAATAAACCCCTAAACTTGTTCCAACATACAATGGATTATCGGTATTTCTTCCTTGATGAACAATTATGTTTTTACCAATATTGGGTAATCCTTGGGAAATTGAAGTAAAAGTAGTTCCGCCGTTTATAGATTTCAATGCTAGCCCTGCTGTACCTTCTGTGGTTAGATAAACAATACTGCTGTTTGTAGAATGTACATCAATTGATGTAATATTTGCAGCCGCACTGTAAGCAAGAATAAAATTTACTCCTCTGTCTGTACTTTTATATAATGAACTCCCATTGGCAGCATACATAATATTGTCATTTGAGGGATCTACAGCTAGATAATCAATATTACCACTTCCAAAACTTGTTACACTTTGTTGTACCCATGCTCCTGCCGAAAGAATATATAAATTGGTAAATCCAGAAAACAATTCCCCAACTGAGTTAGCAATCATTGGCGTTACCCAATTCCCTGATTGTCCTGTTGGCGCAGCTGCTCCACCAGTTAGTGAATTTCCGCCATTGTTACTGATAAAAAGAGACTGTCCATTGTATAAAAACCCATAGCATAAATTGCTATTGGTTGGATCTATTGCCGTGTCCATTCCATCGCCGCCATGATAACTTTTCCATAAACTGTTGTCATAAAAATAACCTCCATTATCTTGAAACCCAGCAGATACTTTAGCTGCGCTTTGTTTTGAAACAGAAATTTTATAAATCTGACTAATTTGAGCTTCTGCTGTTTTATCTGTAAAAGTTAAACCGTTATCTTCTGAAAGGTATATCCCTCCATCACTTCCAACAAATAGTTTGTTGCCAAAAAAACGTATATAGTGAACATCCGCGTGTGTAAATGTTGGATTGAAAGTTGCCCAATCATTAAGTTTTGTAGAAACAGCACCCCCGTTTGTAGATTTCCAAACATTTAAACAACCCGTATAAACTTCGTCAGCAGCGGTTTGTGAAACGGCTAAAGAAAGATCATACCAAGATTGCGTGTTTTCAAAAATATCGATTGCTCCCGACATCTTTGTCCAGTTTGTACCCCCATTTATGGATCTGTAAATTCCCTGAAATGTATTTCCAGTAGTAGCACTCAATATATAAATATAACTAGAATTTGCCGCAGTAACATCCATTACCATTCTACCAGATGAAAATGGCAAACCAGTTGTAACTCCTGTAAACGAAGTTCCTGAATTCGTTGAACGATAAAATTTATTATTAGAAACAGCATAAACTGTCGTTGGATCGCCTGGTTTTAATCTGATCCTTCCTTGAGAAAAATTACCCGATTGAGATAAAGTCCAATTTACCCCAGCATTAATAGTTTTATAAACTCCATCAGAAGTAGCAACCCATAACATATTTGAATCATTTGGATTGATAAGAATATCCCCTGCTCTTTTATTGGTAGTTGTAAAAGTAAATCCTGTGGTATTCCATGTGGCACCTCCATCAATAGATTTCATTACACCAACAGAATAGGTGTCGCCAGCATCACAATCTCCTGTTGCAATATAAATCACATTGGAGTTATTTGGGTCAACTGCAATTCCTGAAACACCAATTTGAGGCAAGTTATCAGACAATGCTGTCCATGAGGTTCCGGCATTGGTTGATTTCCAAATTCCTCCTGCGGGTGTACCCATATAAACAATGTTGGGATTGGAAGGGTCAACAAGAATAGTATTTACTCTCCCTCTTGCTCTTGTGGATTGTGGCGTTGCATTTGAAAAGGGCCCTAAAGGTTCCCAATTACTAGTTGGAACTAGCACGCTAGAAGTATTTCTGTTATTTAATCTTGCTTTTTTTTGGTTGAAAGCATTCTGAATTTCTTCCGGTGTAATCAAAAATCCTTGTGGATTTGTTTGGTTACGCCAATGATATTCCCAACGCTTAAAAGGTTTGTATCCGCTCCCTTTTTTAGTATAATCTCGAGTGGACCAATATTGGTTGAAAGCCGTTACTAAATCATCCATATTAGCTTGACCCGATCTTGCTTGAGCATTGTTAAGTATCCAAGGTGCGCTTGGATTAAATTGAGGATAAACCCAAAAACAACTGAAAAGCATAATAATTAGTACTGTTTTTTTCATTTTATTTAAAATTTGTCCCAAATATAATTAAATTTCTATCACTTAAATTCAATTTAACATTGCTTAAAGGAATAATTACTGCAAGTTTCATAATTTCGCAAAAAAAATTGTGCTTTTAATAAAAAAATATAGAATTTTTATTGCAACATTTTTTGTTTTCTCAATTATAACAATAGTTTTGTTTTATAGTGCTTTGAGTCCAAAAAAAACGTTGCCAATATATAATCCCTCAGATATAAACCCTGAATTAGTAGACAGTACGGTGCAATATATCAGTAATTCACACACCATCGCCGATTTTTCTTTTACTAATCAAAACGGGGAAATCATTACTCAAAAAGAATATGAAGGAAAAATTTATGTGGCCGATTTTTTCTTCACAACCTGTGGATCCATTTGTCCTAAAATGACAACAAACATGGTAGATATTCAATCAACATTTCTTAATAACCCAAAAGTGATGTTGCTCTCTCATTCTGTTTTGCCCGATATTGATGATGTGGCTGCTTTGAAAGCATATGCCAAAAAAAATGGTGTTATTGATAGTAAATGGAATTTAGTTACTGGAGATAAAAAAGAAATTTACCGAATGGCTCGACAATCCTATTTAGCAGTAAAACAAGGAAAACCTAGCGAATTATACGATATGGTTCATACAGAAAACTTCGTTTTAGTAGATACTAAAAGGCGTGTGCGTGGGTTTTATGACGGTACCAAAAACGAAGAAATCCAACGACTTATCGAGGATATCCGTTGGCTTTATAATGAGGAATAAAAATTTGTTTAACTGATATATATCATTTGATATTCTTTTTTTATCTGTACTTTTGCAATCTAAATTCAATCTAAATAAGATTTGCAACCTACAATAGCCAGCCTCAAAAAAGGAGAAAAAGCCATCATTAAAGAATTTGATGTGGAAGCTATTCCATTAAAATTATTGGAGATGGGTTGCTTGCCCGGAAACATGGTGGAGTTGCTTCAAATTGCTCCATTTGGGGATCCGCTTTATTTAAATATCAATGGGGCGCATCTCGCTATTAGAATGGAAACTGCTCAAGAAATAGAGGTTGATATTATTAAAAGCAACGCCTAAATGGATAGCAAACGAAATATCAATATTGCTTTAATTGGAAATCCAAATACAGGTAAAACTTCTGTTTTTAATCAACTTACAGGGTTAAACCAGCAAGTTGGAAACTATCCTGGAATTACCGTGGAAAAAAAAATAGGCTTTTGCAAATTACCCAATAATTTAAAAGCAAACATCTTAGATTTACCCGGAACCTATAGTTTAAATGCTAGCTCTATTGATGAAAATGTTGTCATTGAATTGTTGCTCAACAAAAACGATAAGTTATATCCAGATGTTGTGCTTTTGATTACAGATGTAGAAAATCTTAAACGAAACCTACTGCTTTTCACCCAAATAAAAGACTTAGAAATCCCAACAATATTGGTCATCAATATGATTGACCGAATGAAATATAAAGGCATTTCACTTGACATTCCTTATCTTGAAGAACAGTTAAAAACCAAAATTGCGCTTGTCAGTTCTAGAAAAAAAATGGGGATTGACGCATTGAAAGATTTGATAGTAAATTATAAATCCCTTCCAACCAATTCGTGTTTAAATGCTTCAAGTATTGACACAGAATATTTTGATAAGTTACAAAAAACATTCCCAAATCAACTGTTGTATAAATTGTGGTTAGTAATTACACAGGACGTCAATTTTTTAAATTTAGAGCGTAAGGAAATCGAAAGTTCTTTTGCAAAATCACATACCGATTTAAAACGATTACAGCAAAAAGAAACCATAAAACGCTATCAATTTATTAATGATGTTTTAAAGACAGGATTAAAAATCGATGCTTCCATTGCAAAAGACTTTAGAAGTAAGTTGGATCGTGTTTTAACCCATAAATTTTGGGGTTATGCGATTTTCTTTTTCATTTTGTTTGGCATTTTTCAATCCATATTTGAATGGTCTAAAGTTCCGATGAATTTAATTGACACCACTTTTGCCTACTTAAGCACCGTCGCTAGTGAACAATTACCAACAGGTGTATTTACCAATTTAATTTCGCAAGGAATTATTCCGGGGATTGGGGGAATTTTAATTTTTATTCCACAAATTGCCTTTCTGTTTTTGTTTATTTCCGTTCTTGAAGAAAGTGGTTACATGAGTCGCGTCGTGTTTTTAATGGACAAAATCATGCGAAGATTTGGGCTTTCTGGGAAAAGTGTGGTGCCATTAATTTCGGGAACCGCTTGTGCCATTCCAGCCATTATGGCGACAAGAAATATAGAAAATTGGAAAGAACGATTAATTACAATACTGGTCACGCCTTTTACAACGTGTTCGGCTAGATTACCCGTTTACGCTATTATTATTGGGCTAGTAATTCCCGACAAACGTGTTTTTGGAATTGTAAACATGCAAGGTTTAACCTTAATGTTACTTTATCTTTTAGGATTTGGTATGGCGCTTTTTTCTGCCTATGTTCTCAATAAAGTGCTGAAATTAAAGTGCAAAACTTTCTTTATTGTAGAAATGCCAAATTATAAACTCCCAATGTTTAAAAATGTTGCTATTAATGTAGTAGAAAAAACCAAAGCGTTTGTTTTTGGAGCGGGGAAAATCATTTTGGCAATCTCTGTAGTATTGTGGTTTTTGGCTTCTACGGGTCCTGGTAAAAAGTTTGACAATGCGATAACTATTGTAAACTCAAAACCCGAAAATGCGGCGTTATCAAAATCAAATTTGAACAATAAAATTGCTTCCTATAAATTGGAAAACTCCTATATTGGGGTGATGGGAAAATCCATTGAGCCTGCCATTTCTCCGTTGGGCTATGATTGGAAAATTGGCATTGCTGTGCTTAGTTCTTTTGCTGCAAGGGAAGTTTTTGTTGGGACACTAGCAACCATTTATAGTGTTGGGAGTACCGATAATGAAGACACCATAAAAAACAAAATGGCCACAGAAACCAATGACAAAACAGGCGCCAAAATTTTCAATTTTGCTTCTGGGATTTCTCTATTGTTATTCTATGCTTTTGCGATGCAATGTGCCAGTACTTTGGCTATTACAAAAAAAGAAACCAATAGCTGGAAATGGCCTTTAGGACAATTGGTTTTCATGAGTGGATTGGCCTATCTTGTTGCTTTGATTGCTTATCAACTTTTAAAATAAACGAGATGATACAGAAAATATTAGTATATATAGTTTTAGGAATTGCTGTTACTTTCTTAATAAAGAAATTCTTTTTTAAAAAGAAAAATTCGGATAAAAATTGCGGAGATGATTGTAATTGTCATTAAACCAACTTCATAAATACCTAATTTTGAAATAATTTTTTTAATTTTTCAGATGTTTGTCATTTTTAAAAACGGAAATATCGAATAGCAGGATTAAGCTCCAAAAAAATTATATTTTTATAATAAATAACGGTATCGAAATTTTGTGCCGCAATTTATCCACCGTAGTGCCAAAAAGAATGTCTTTCAAACCGGTATGGCCATGGGTTCCCATTACAAGAAGATCGAAATTTCCTTCGTTAATAATCTTAGGAATTATTTTATTGGGTTTGCCAAATCCTAATTTAGTGTCCACTTTAAATCCTTTTTCCGACAACATTTTGTAATAATCCATTAATAATTTTTCGTCAATGGTCGTTTCATGGTCAATAATTGTGCTGCCATACATCAAAGCACCTACGGTTTCTACCACATGAATAAGAGTGTAATTCGCATGAATACCGCCAAGCTCAAAAGCACTATTTAGCGCAATTTCATCTGCATTAGAGAAATCTACTGTAATGGCAATATTCTTTTTATCATAGGTTGCTGTTGGTGTAAATTTTAAAACCAAATTATGAGGAGAATGATTTTCGATAGTTGGTTTTGATTTTGTCATAAACGGATTAAAAACAATATAAAGCAATAAAATCAAAAAGCCAACGGCTACCGGAACAACCGTTAGCCAAAGCACAACTGGATTTTCTGAAGCGGCTAACCAATCCTGTATTTCATTAAAAACCAATTTTGCATTGAGCGAAACGATTACCAAAGCCACAAGCCAAGACGCAACTTGCGTCGTTTTACTAATGGCAAAACCTTTCATCTTTTGTTTATCGCTTACAAAGTGAATTAAAGGAATAATGGCAAACCCCAATTGTAAACTCAAAATCACCTGACTCAAAATAAGCAATTTCCCAGTCACACTTTCGCCAAAAACAGATATCACTATCAAAGCAGGTACGATAGCTATTAATCGGGTAATTATTCTTCGAACCCAAGGTTGAATCCTTAAATTTAGATAGCCTTCCATGATGATTTGCCCCGCTAAAGTCCCTGTTATTGTGGAGCTTTGCCCAGCTGCAATCAAAGCCACAGCAAACAAAATGGGCGCCCATTGCGTTCCTAAAAGTGGCGCTAAAAAGCGATGTGCATCTTGAATTTCCGCAACTTCAAACATGCCGTTTCGATAAAATGTGGCAGCAGCTAAAATCAATATCGCCGCATTAACAAAAAAAGCCAAGTTCAAAGCAATAGTACTATCAATGAAATTATATTTCAAGGCTTGTTTAATACCTTTGTTGCTTCGGTCAAATTTTCGCGTTTGTACCAAGGAAGAATGTAAATATAAATTGTGTGGCATAACCGTTGCGCCTATAATCCCAATGGCTATATACAAAGCTGTTTCGTTTGGCATACTCGGAATTAAACCTTTAAGAACACTCCCAACTTCGGGTTGGGCAAAAATCATTTCAAAAATAAAGGAAACACCAATAATGACTACCAATGCAATAATAAAAGCTTCCATTTTTCGGATGCCTTTATTGATTAAGAAAAGGAGCAGAAATGTATCCAAAACGGTAATCATAACGCCTTGAATCAAAGGAATTCCAAATAATAAATTAATACCAATGGCCATCCCCAAAACTTCAGCCAAGTCGCAAGCCGCAATGGCTATTTCGGCAAGAAAATAAAGAATATAATTAATGAATTTAGAATAGGTTTCTCGGGAGGCTTGTGCCAAGTCGCGCTGAGTAACTATCCCCAATCGGGCACTTAAACTTTGTAAAAGCAATGCCATGATATTACTCATCAGTAAAACCCAAAGTAGTGCATACCCAAACTGACTTCCGCCCGCAATATCGGTTGCCCAATTTCCTGGGTCCATATAACCCACACTTACCAAATAGGCCGGACCAAAAAAGGCAAGGATTTTTCTAAAAACAGTGGTTTTATTTTGGGTAGGAACCGATTGGTTTACTTCTTCTAAAGATTTTCCCATGAATTTATTCCTTTGAAATTCAAAAATACAATTTTTATAGCAATCAAATTATATTGTTAGAAATATCTAAAAAATTGTCTTTGATTCAGCGATATTAATAAAAATATTTAGGGATTTATACAATAGATTTATCAATTTTAAAGTGTTTAATTATCTTACTGATAAGTGAAAAAAGCAAAAGAAATGTTATAAGAACCATTTCACGAATCGCTTCGGTTGTTTGATGAAGAGCTTCGCTATTTCTTTGCAAATGATAAAGAAGTCTTTTTTTGTTTTCGAGGTCTGAAATATCATTAGGGTATCCTGGAAAAACGTGTGGAATTGAAATTGCTAGTAACAACATCATTATTCCATAAGAATACAAGTGGTATTGCAATGTCCATTTCAAATTGTTTTGTCTAGCAACTATAAAATAACCTATTGCAAAAACAATCATTACCCCTAATTTTATATAAAGAGTGTCCATTCGTGCTAAAAAATCCATTGAATATTAATTTTTGAAACGTAAACATAACAAATCTTTATGACTTCTTTGAATCGTAAAATTAGATTTCTCATTATCTTTGCAAAAGATTTTTTAAATCTAATATCGTATATCTAAAATTTAATATTCAAAATTATGTATCCAGAAGAAATGATTAAACCAATGCGAACTGAATTGTCAGACGCTGGTTTTCAAGATTTATATAGTGCTGACGCCGTTGAAAATGCTATCAAAGCGGAAGGAACTACACTAGTGGTTATAAATTCTGTTTGCGGTTGTGCTGCAAGAAATGCACGTCCGGGAGCAAAAATGAGTTTGGATGGCGCCAAAAAACCGGATCATTTAGTTACGGTTTTTGCTGGTGTTGACAAAGAAGCTGTTGATGCAGCTCGGGAGCATATGTTCCCTTTTCCTCCATCTTCGCCAAGCCTGGCTTTGTTTAAAAATGGGGAGTTGGTTCACATGCTAGAACGTCATCACATTGAAGGCCGTCCTGCAGAAATGATTGCAGAAAATTTGAAAGACGCTTACGCTGAATTCTGTTAATCAGAAAAAATCATCATCAAAACCTTTTAGAAAGCCATTTCTGAAAGGTTTTTTTATTTTAATCCTTTTCAAATCTCCAAATTTTCAAATTTATTTTACCTTTGTGCCGAATTCTTCCATTTAGAGTTCGACAACTGTTTCTCACTTAAACGTTTATAGCATGCAACTGTATAACACCTTAAGCGCAGAAGAAAGAGCCGAGCTTATTGACCAAGCCGGAAAACAAAGACTTACTTTGTCTTTTTATGCGTATGCCAAAATTGAAAACCCAAAAGAATTTAGAGACGCTTTATTTTTAGCTTGGAATAGGCTAGATGCCCTTGGCCGAACTTATGTAGCCAAAGAAGGAATCAATGCCCAAATGTCGGTTCCCGCTGAAAATTTTGAAGTTTTTCGGGAGACCTTAGAAGCTTATAATTTCATGAAAAACATTCGTTTGAATGTGGCTGTAGAACACGACGATCATTCGTTTTTGAAACTCACTGTAAAAGTGCGTGATAAGATTGTTGCCGATGGATTGAATGATGAAACCTTTGATGTAACGGATATTGGCGTGCACTTAAAAGCTAATGAATTCAATCAAATTTTGGAGGATCCCAACACTATTGTAGTTGATTTTAGAAATCATTACGAAAGCGAAATAGGACATTTCAAGGGAGCGATTACTCCTGATGTGGAAACTTTCAGAGAAAGTTTACCTATCATAAACGAACAATTAAAAGACTTCAAGGAAGATAAAAATCTAGTGATGTATTGCACCGGAGGCATTCGTTGTGAAAAAGCTTCTGCCTATTTTAAGCATCAAGGATTTAAAAATGTATTTCAATTGGAAGGCGGCATTATTAATTATGCCAAACAAATCAAGGAAGAAAATTTGGAGAGTAAGTTTATCGGGAAAAATTTTGTTTTTGATCATCGTTTGGGGGAAAGAATTACAGACGATATTGTTTCTCAATGTCATCAATGTGGGAATCCTTGTGACAATCATACCAATTGTGAAAACGAGGGGTGTCATTTGCTGTTTATCCAATGTGATAGTTGCAAAGTCGCTATGGAAAATTGTTGCTCTGCCGAATGTCAGGAAATTATTCATATGTCATTGGTAGAACAAGTGAAATTACGTCGCGGCGTAAAGAATGGCAATAAAATTTTTAGAAAAGGAAAATCAGATAAATTGGTATACAAACATTCTGGTGACTCGAGAGCAAAGATCGAACAGACGGTGCAATTGTCGAATATTGCTTTATCAACTTTTAAAAATCCAACGGCTATTCGACAAAAAATTAAAATCAAAAAAACACTACTCGGTAAAGCAGCGCATTATTTTACAAAAGCCAGTGTGGGTCTTTTTATCATTGAAAATAAGGAATTGAATGTTGGTGATAAAATCTTAATATCGGGTCCAACCACGGGTAATGAGGAATTACTATTAGAAAAAATGTTGGTCAATGGAGCTGAAAACACAGTTGCAAAACAAGGGGACAAAGTTACTTTTGCTTTACCGTTTCGGATTCGACTTTCAGATAAATTGTATAAATTAAACACATAACTACAAGCAATGGATATCTATAAAGTTTTAAAATTTAACAACTATATCAAAAGTCATCGAATAAAATTCTTTGGATTGTGGCTGCTTAGCATTTTAAACAAAAGATACCTTTCGATCCAATTTGACCCTGTTTTAGCGTGCAATCTTCGCTGTAAAATGTGCTATTTTACCGATGCCGATTATGTTAAAAAAAACATGAAAGGAATTTTTCCTGAAGCTGATTTGGAAAATTTAGCCAACGTTAATTTTAAAAATGCGCTGAAATTACAAATTGGTTGCGGTGCCGAACCAACCCTTTTCAAACACAACACCAAGCTGATTGAAATAGCCAAAAAACAAAATGTTCCTTACATCAGTATGGTTACTAATGGCAATTTGTTGACAACAAAAGACATTCATGAATTTGCCACAGCTGGACTAAATGAATTCATCCTTTCCATGCATGGCGTTACCAAAGAAACCTATGAAGACCTAATGGATAAAGGGGTATATGAAAAATTTCATGAAGTTTTAGGGCTTATAACGGAGCAGAAAAAAACCAATCCAAAATTGCGTTTGCGTATCAATTACACCTTTAATCAGGATAATTTCCATGAACTAAAAGACTTTTTTAAAGTGTATAATCAATATGCCATTGATATTATCCAATTGCGACCTATTGATAAAATAGGAGAAACAACCTATGATAATTTCAGTTTAAAAGCCATAGAAAATGAGTATCCGGAAATATCCAATTTTCTAAAAACGGAATGTGTAAAAAGAGGCGTTACACTTTTATTTCCGGAATCGATTATGCGAAATGAGAATGAATCCTTAGTAGTGAAAACCGAAAACAACAGTTCCTATCTGCTTCCCTACACCTATTGTTATGTTTCCCCAAGCTATTATTGGAAGGGTGATTTTGATTGGAAAAAAGAAACTTTTTCAAGTTGGCAAAAAAGAAATAACTGGAATCAAACTTTGTTTAAAAACATATTTATATCAAAAAAAGAGCTCGAAAAACCCAACAGAAACATGTTGAATTACTCCATCTCTATTAGCTAATTTGCTTTGTATTACTTTAATAAATTATTTAAAATTAAACGCTAATGACAAATTCAGGAAAAATTGAACTTATGGCTCCTGCAGGGAATTTCGAATCCCTGCAAGCGGCTCTAGATAATGGTTGTGATTCCATTTATTTTGGCGTAGAACAATTAAATATGCGCGCTCGGGCCACCGTAAATTTTGTTTTAGAAGATTTGCCAGAAATTGCCCGTAGATGTAAAGAAAAAAATGTTAGGACCTATTTAACATTAAATACAATTATTTATGATCATGATTTATCCCTTGTAAAAACACTTTTAACAAAAGCAAAAAAAGCAGGAATTACAGCCGTTATCGCTTCGGATCAAGCCGTAATTATGACGGCAAAAACAATGGGAATTGAAGTGCATATTTCTACCCAATTGAATGTCACCAATGTTGAAACGGTTAAGTTTTATGCAATGTTTGCCGATACAATTGTGCTTTCTCGCGAATTGAGTTTGCGTCAAGTGAAAAAAATCACGGATGCTATCAAAAAAGAATGCGTTATAGGTCCAAGCGGTAATTTAATAGAAATAGAAATCTTTGGCCACGGCGCTTTATGTATGGCCGTTTCCGGGAAATGCTATTTGAGTTTGCATTCCCATAATTCCTCTGCAAATCGTGGCGCTTGTAAACAAAATTGCAGAAAAAAATATACCGTAATCGACCAAGAAAGCGGTTTCGAAATTGAAGTTGACAACGAATATTTAATGTCTCCAAAAGATTTATGCACACTAGACTTTTTGGATCAAGTAATCGATTCAGACATTAAAGTATTGAAAATTGAAGGTCGCGGAAGAGCTGCCGATTATGTAGCAACAGTTATCAAAACCTATCGCGATGCAATTGATTCGTACTACGAAGGAACATTCACCAAGGAAAAAATCAACACTTGGATGGAAGCCTTGTCAACCGTTTATAATCGTGGATTTTGGAGCGGTTATTACCTTGGACAAAAATTAGGGGAATGGTCGGATAATCCCGGGTCGAGTGCTACACAAAAGAAAGTATATGTTGGAAAAGGAATTAATTATTTTGTAAAATCTAGTGTGGCCGAATTCAAAATTGAGGCTTACGATATTAAAAAAGGCGATAAAATTTTAATTACTGGCGCAACAACTGGAGCTCAAGAATTAATTATTGAGAACATGTTTGTAAACGACATCCATTCGGATAAAGCAACCAAGGGCGATAGTTGTACTATGAAAGTGCCTTTTAGAATTCGATTGTCGGATAAAATATATAAAATTGTGGAAGCCTAATGATCATTGTTACATTGCAAAGAGACAAGTGTATTGGCTGCAATTACTGTGTGGAAATGGCTCCGGCACAATTTCAAATGTCAAAAAAAGATGGTAAATCGGTGCTAATTAAATCGGTTAATGCCAAAGGGTTTTACACTCTAAAATCGCAAGACCACACTATTGCCGAAAATTGTGAGTTAGCGGCAAAAGCCTGCCCCGTTCATATTATTTCAATTAAGGAAATGTAAGCTGTTTCCATCCCGTTTTATTTATTTTAAACAACTTTTTTCTAACTTAATAAAGTTTCGAATTTTAACTTTTGACCTTAATTCAAAAATACTATCTTTACAAATTAATCGTTTTATAAACTTAAATTGCTTTTTAGCAATACTACATATATTATGGCATGTCAAAGTTGTTCAACCTCTGATGGCGGAGCGCCAAAAGGTTGTAAAAATAACGGAACCTGTGGCACAGATAGTTGCAATAAATTAACCGTTTTTGATTGGCTTTCAAACATGAGTTTGCCTAATGGGCAAACTCCCTTTGATTGTGTTGAAGTACGATTCAAAAACGGGAGAAAAGAATTTTATCGAAATGTCGAAAAAATTACACTCAGCATTGGTGATATTGTGGCTACAGAAGCCTCTCCGGGACATGATATTGGAATTGTGACTTTAACGGGGGAATTGGTGAAAATCCAAATGAAGAAAAAAGCGGTAGACCACAACAGCAAAGAAATTGCAAAAATTTACCGAAAAGCATCACAAAAAGACATCGATATTTGGTCGGCAGCTCGTGATAAAGAAGAGCCTATGAAAGTGAAAGCGCGTGAATTGGCCATTACACACAAGCTTGAAATGAAAATTTCTGACATTGAGTTTCAGGGCGATGGTTCAAAAGCTACTTTCTATTACACATCAAATGACCGAGTTGATTTTCGGCTTCTTATAAAAGATTTCGCTCGTGTTTTTAACAACCGAATCGAAATGAAACAAGTAGGATTGCGTCAAGAAGCGTCTCGCCTTGGGGGAATTGGTTCTTGTGGAAGAGAGCTGTGTTGTTCCACTTGGCTTACCGATTTTAGAAGTGTAAATACCTCGGCAGCGCGATACCAACAACTTTCTTTAAATCCACAAAAATTGGCAGGACAATGTGGTAAATTGAAATGTTGTTTGAACTATGAGTTAGACACTTACCTTGATGCATTAAAAGATTTCCCGGATTTTGATTTAAAATTAAAAACCGATAAAGGCGATGCGCTTTGCCAAAAACAAGATATTTTTAAAGGATTAATGTGGTATGCCTATACCGATAATTTTGCTAATTGGCATGTGCTAAAGATTGAACAAGTAAAAGAAATCGTTGCTCAAAATAAACTAAATAAAAACGCAAGTTCTTTGGAAGATTATGCCTTTGAAATAGTTGTTGAAGTAGAAAAAGATTTCAATAATGCTATGGGACAAGAGAGTTTAACGCGATTTGACCAACCAAAAAAGAGCAAAAACAGGAATAAGAATAAAAATAAAATTACAAGTTCAAATTCAAATCAGAAAACAAATCAAGAACAAAATATAATTCCACAACCAAAAAAAACACCTATAATTATCAAAAAGAATGAGAATAAAGAATAATATCCTTTTTGTTTTAATCCTGTTTTTAGTTATTTCTTGTGACAAAAAAAGAGTTTTTGATCAATACAAATCTGTTGGAGACACCTGGCACAAAGACAGTATTGTTACTTTTGATTTACCAAAATTAGATTCAAAAAAAACCTTTAATCTGTTTGTCAACATTAGAGACAACAATGATTATCCATTTAACAATCTTTTTTTAATTGTGTCTTTAGAACAACCCAATAGGAAAGTAAAAGTGGACACTCTTGAATATCAAATGGCCAATCCAGACGGAACTCTTCTTGGTGACGGCTTTTCGGATATAAAAGAAAACAAACTTTTTTACAAAAATAAAGTGATTTTTGATCAAAAAGGACTTTACAAAATACATATTAAACAAGCTGTTCGCCAAACTGGAAAAATTGAAGGCGTTTCAGCATTACCTGGGATTTCAGACGTTGGATTTAGAATAGAATCAATAGATTAAAAGACATGTCACAAAAAAATAACACAACCGTAAAAGACATTAATTACTATAAAAATAAGTTTTGGAAACTTTTCTTTTATAGTCTTGGGATATTTATTTTTTTCTTCTTTTTAGCGTCATGGGGGTTTTTTGGATCAATGCCTTCCTTTGAAGATTTAGAAAATCCCGAGTCAAATTTAGCAACGGAAATTATCTCCTCAGATGGCGTAACAATAGGAAAATTTTATAACGAAAACAGAACGCCCGTCAAGTATGAAGATTTACCAAAATATATGGTTTATGCTCTCGTTTCTACTGAAGACGAACGGTTTTATGAGCATTCGGGCATTGATGCCCGTAGAACTTTTGGAGCCGCTTTAAAGTTAGGATCCAATGGTGGCGCCAGTACATTAACCCAACAATTAGCCAAATTACTTTTCCATGGAGAGGGATCAAAATTTAAACTTTTCCGAATTATCCAAAAAGTAAAAGAATGGATAATCGCCATTAAATTAGAACGCCAATACACCAAAAATGAAATCATTGCTATGTATTTAAACAAAGCTGATTTCATTAATACGGCGGTTGGAATTCGTTCTGCGGCTAAAGTGTATTTTGGAAAAGAACCAAGAGATTTATCCATTGATGAAAGCGCTATGCTAATTGGAATGCTTACCAATCCTTCCTTATTCAATCCTGTTCGTCGACCAGAAAAAGTACAAAAAAGAAGAAATATTGTCTTAGGACAAATGGTTAGAAACAAGCATTTGGATGAAGCTACCAAAAAATTATTAGAAGTTAAACCAATAGTTTTACACTTTCATCCTGAAAGTCACAATGAAGGTACGGCAACTTATTTCCGTGAATTCCTTCGTGAATACATGAAAAACTGGGTCAAAGAAAATAAAAAACCCGATGGTTCCGATTATGATATTTATAGCGACGGTTTGAAAATTTATACCACCATCGATTCCAAAATGCAAGAACATGCCGAAGAAGCGGTTTCTGCTCATATGAAAAATTTACAAAAAGAATTTTTTGCACAATCCAAAGACAATAAAAATGCTCCATTTGTAAATATCTCTGATATCGAAACACAAAGAATTCTTGACAAAGCAATGAAAACTTCCGATCGTTGGAGGATTATGAAAGAGAATGACAAATCCGATGAGGAGATTATAGCGTCATTCCAAGTGAAAGCAAAAATGAAAGTATTCTCATGGCGAGGTGAAATTGATACTATCATGAAACCCATCGATTCCATCCGTTATTATAAACATTTTCTACAAGCCGGATTAATGTCGATGGAACCACAAACAGGCCATATAAAAGCTTGGGTTGGCGGAATCAATTACAAATATTTCCAATACGATCACGTGGGCCAAGGCGCAAGACAAGTTGGTTCTACATTCAAACCATTTGTATATGCAACCGCAATTGAACAGCTTGGAATGTCCCCTTGCGACTCCATTATTGACGGTCCTTTTATGATTCACAAAGGACGCCATCATGTAACTAAAGATTGGGAACCACAAAATTCCGATCGCAAATACCGAGGTATGGTTACACTCAAAAAAGCTTTGGCAAATTCTATCAACACGGTTTCGGCAAAATTAATTGACAAAGTGGGTCCAGAAGCTGTTGTGGAACTTACCAAAAAATTGGGAATCAAATCAGAAATTCCCATACAACCCTCCATTGCACTTGGCGCTGTAGATATTACAGTGGAAGACATGGTTGCTGCCTATAGTACGTTTGCAAATCAAGGCGTTTATATTAAACCCCAATTCATCAGTAGAATCGAAGATAAAAATGGCGTGGTATTATACGAACCAAAAATGGATTCTCATGACGTACTAAACAAAGACATTTCCTATGCAATTATCAAATTGCTTGAAGGTGTTACTGAAGAAGGATCGGGTGTGCGTTTAAGAACACAAGGTGGTGGAAACGGAGATAATCGCTGGACAGGTTATCCATACATGTTTACGAATCCTATTGCCGGAAAAACAGGAACCTCCCAAAATCAATCCGATGGATGGTTTATTGGAATGGTACCCAACTTGGTAACGGGTGTTTGGGTAGGTTGTGAAGATCGATCGGCACGTTTCAAAGGAATAACCTATGGCCAAGGGGCAACTGCAGCTTTGCCAGTTTGGGGTTATTATATGAAAAAATGTTATGAAGACAAAGACTTACAAGTGTCCAAAGACGCTTTTGAAAGACCTGATAATTTATCTATAAAAGTGGATTGTTATTCGCCTAGAACTGTTGTTGATACTACATTAGTTCCCGTTGAAGAAGAACAAAATACCGAAGAATTTGGATTATAAATTTTAGAAGCTGTTTTCTGTCTAGTCCTAAAAGATGAGAGGCTAAAAATTTCAGTATGATTAATAAAAAAGTAAACTCAGTACAAGAAGCATTACAAGGAATCCAAAACAATATGACCATCATGTTGGGCGGATTTGGTCTTTGCGGCATTCCCGAAAACAGCATCGCCGAATTGGTAAAAAAAGAAACTACAGGACTAACTTGCATTTCCAATAATGCCGGAGTAGATGATTTTGGATTAGGATTGTTGCTTCAAAAAAAACAAATCAAAAAAATGATTTCTTCCTATGTGGGAGAAAATGCCGAATTTGAACGCCAAATGCTTTCTGGCGAACTCGAAGTAGATTTAATTCCGCAAGGGACTTTAGCCGAACGTTGTCGTGCAGCACAAGCTGGAATTCCAGCGTTTTTTACGCCTGCAGGTTATGGTACCGAAGTTGCTAATGGAAAAGAGGTTCGAGAATTCAACGGAAAAATGCACATTATGGAGCATGCTTTTAAAGCCGATTTTGCTATTGTAAAAGCTTGGAAAGGGGACGCCGCTGGCAATTTGATTTTTAAAGGAACGGCTCGGAATTTTAATCCTTGCATGTGTGGCGCCGCAAAAATTACTATTGCCGAAGTAGAAGAGCTTGTTGAAATAGGAATACTTGATCCCAATCAAATTCACATTCCAGGAATATTGGTGCAACGCATTTTTCAAGGTGAAAATTACGAAAAAAGAATTGAACAACGTACCACTCGTAAAAGAGCATAGTCATGGCTTTAGATAAAAATCAAATCGCGAAACGCATCGCACAAGAATTAAAACACAACTATTTTGTGAATCTAGGTATTGGTATTCCAACACTAGTTGCGAATTATATTCCCAAAGGAATTGATGTGGATTTTCAAAGTGAAAACGGCATACTTGGAATGGGGCCATTCCCCTATGAAGGAGAAGAAGACGCCGATTTAATCAATGCTGGGAAGCAAACCATAACAACATTGCCTGGAGCAAGTTTTTTTGACTCTGCGTTCAGTTTTGGAATGATAAGAGGACAACATGTTGACTTAACCATTCTTGGTGCCATGGAAGTTGCCGAAAACGGTGACATTGCCAATTGGAAAATCCCGGGAAAAATGGTTAAAGGAATGGGTGGCGCCATGGATTTAGTTGCATCTGCCGAAAATATTATTGTTGCCATGATGCATGTTAACAAAGCGGGGGAAAGTAAAATTCTAAAAAAATGCACCTTGCCCTTAACCGGTGTTGGCTGCGTTAAAAAAGTAGTAACCGAATTGGCTGTTATGGAAATCACACCAAAAGGATTTAAATTACTCGAACGTGCGCCAGGCGTTACTGTAGAACATATTATTGCTTCCACCGAAGCCGATTTGATTATTGAAGGAGAAATTACGGAAATGGTGATTGATTAAAAATACTAAATAAATAAAAACCGCAAATTCTGAATGTAGAACTTGCGGGTTTTTTTATGTTTTAAAAGGAATTCTAGAAAAACCAACTCGCCACAAAAATAGCGGTGATAACGCAAATTAAATCTACTAAAAGCATCGTTCCTAAAGCGTAACGGGTGTTTTTTATATTTACTGAACCAAAGTAAACGGCAATTACATAAAAAGTGCTTTCTGCACTACATTGAAAAATGCTGCTTAATCTTCCAGTTAAGGAATCGGCTCCAAAGGTATTCATCGAATCAATCAAAAATCCTCTTGATCCTGCAGAACTAAAAGGTCTAAGTAATGCCACCGGTAGCGCATTTGTAATGTCTTTCCCTACTCCCATATTAGAAAAACAAAAAGCTATCCAATTGCTAATAATTTCAAATAAACCACTGTTTCTAAATAACGAAATAGCTACTAACATCCCCAAAACATAGGGGAAAATAGTAACCCCGGTTTTAATACCATTATTGGCTCCAGATACAAAGGCTTCGAAAACAGTAGTTTTCGCCTCGGCAAATTTTTTCTCTTTAATGAAGGAAAAAATCAAAGTAAAAGCAATAATTGCAACCAATATTAAACTCGAAAGATTAGAGGTGAAATAGTTTTTCCCAATTAAATCCAAATGGTTCACATACATCAACAAACCTATAATTGCGGCTATTAATACCATCAAGGCTATTACCAAAGAAGCGCTTTTGAAATTGATTTTTTGTTTAATCCCCACGATAAGAAAAGCCGCAATGGTACCAATAAAAGAAGTGATAATACAGGGCAGCATTACATCGGCAGGATTAGTAGCACCTGCAGCTGCACGGTAGCCAATAATAGAAGTTGCTATTAAGGTAAGCCCAGAAGCATGCAGGCACATGAACATAATTTGCGCATCACTCGCCTTGTCCTTTTCGGGATTTATTTCTTGTAAACTTTCCATTGCCTTTAAACCAAATGGCGTAGCAGCAGAATCCAATCCAAGGAAATTAGCAGCAAAATTCAAGGTCATATAAGATATAGACGGGTGATTTTTGGGAACACTTGGAAAAACTTTCACGAAAACAGGACTCAGTATTTTAGCCAATTTTCCTGAAGCTCCGGAAATGATTAAAAGTTCCATCAGTCCACAGAAAAAAGCCAAATACGCAATAAGAGGAAGGATTAAATCAAGTAACGTGTTTTTACAGGTTGGCAACAAACCATCCGATTTTTGAACACCACTATAAATTTTTACGGTTTTGTTTTTATAAACATAAGTCGTATCCGCATTGAGGGTATCCCTATTGATAATCATCGTTTGTTCCGGCGCTGTTTTGATGCTGTCTTTTATAAAAGCAGGAACCTGATTGATGTATTTTTCACTTAATAAAATAGGGTCGTCTTTCTTCCCATTTAATATAAAATCAATGGTGTAACTGTCACCAAAAAACAAATTAAACACTACAAATGCAATTGAAGAAATAAAAATAGCCAACCAAAATCTGCTCAATACCATAATTTTCTTTTTTGTAAATGTAATTATTTATACTAAAAAAATTAACCCCAAATTCGCGAATTTGGGGTTAATTTTTTGTTTTAATTTTTAAACATGAATTATCTCATCTTCAATCAACAAATCTTCCCGTCGTAATCGCAGAAAAATTTGAGCCACAGCAATGGTGTCTTTTTCACAATAGGTTACAATGCGGTCAATATCTTTTTCTACATAAAAAACATGTCCTACCTGACTTCCATCAATATCTCCTTTTGGAGAAGGAATTCCGAGAATTTTGGTTAATAGTTTAAGGGAGGTGAAATGTTTGTAATCGCCAAATTTCCATAATTCCAAAGTGTCCAAGTGTGGGATTTCCCATGGTTTTTTCCCAAATAAATTCAGTTTTTGTGGGATAGCAATTTGATTAATTATCATGCGTCTTGCAATAAAAGGAATATCGAATTCTTTGGCATTATGCCCACATAAAACATGCTGCGGTTGATTGAAATGATTATTTAAAAGATGGATAAAATCATGAAGAATTTTCTTTTCATCACCAAAAAATGAAGTAACTCTAAAGTTACGAATGTCTCCTTTTATAATAAAATAACCCGCCGATATACAGACAATTTTCCCAAACTCAGCCCAAATTCCAGCTCTATCGTAGAAATCTTCTCCCGAGAATTCCTCTTTGCGTTGGTATTGGGTTTTGAGTTCCCAAAGTTGTTTCATTTCATCATCCAATGCATTGAAATTTTCTTCTACTGGAACCGTTTCTATGTCTAAGAAAAGGATGTTGTCGAGGCGAATTTTATCTATCATAAGAATATCATTTAATTCAAAATTGACAACTAAATTAATAAAATTCTTTCAAATAAATAAAATTATTACTCGAAAAATTAAAATAAACTTTGCTGATTTGTAGGATTTTCGTGTTCTAACAGCCATTTTTTACGCCATAAACCGCCTGCATAACCTACGAGTGACCCATCAGCGCCAATCACTCGGTGACATGGAACAACAATCCAAAGTGGATTTTTCCCATTGGCAGAAGCTACGGCGCGAATGGCTTTTACATCGCCTATTTTTTTAGACAAATCCATATAAGAAATCGTTTTCCCATAAGGAATATTGAGTAATTCCTGCCAAACTTTTTGCTGGAAATCGGTGCCTTTTGGATTGAGTTTGAAACTAAAATCGGTTCTTGTTCCTTGAAAATAATCTAGAAGTTGTGCTGCTGATTTTTGTAAAACTGATGGAATTATATCAGACACAATTCCTTCATCAAGTGCGGAAATTTCGGAAATACCCTTTTCATCACCAATGATTTTTGCAATTCCAAGTGGGGTCTTTATGTAGGCAGTTTCCATAAATAAGAAGATTAAACCGTAAAGTTCAGGGAGTTTTTAGCAAAGAACACAAAGAAGTTATTTTATTTTGAGTAAGAATAAATGTAACTTTCTAAAGCCTGCAATTCTTCGCTTGTCATTTCTTCGGTTATGGAAAAATTCGTTTTCATTATTTCATACTTACTGGGGTCAACGATGGGTTCGCTGTCTTCTTTAAGAAAAGAAACAATGCTGGCGTTTTGCTCTTTATATATTTTTGCGATTTCTCGCAAAGTTGGACCTATAACTTTTTGTTCTATTTGATGACAAGCAATACAATTCCCTTGTCCTTCAAAAAGTGTTTTCCCAAAAGCTATCGAATTTTCCTTGCTGTCTTTAAAAGATTTGTTCTCTTCTTTTTTGCAAGAAAAAAACACCAGAGAACTGGCCAAACAAATTAATGGGAAAAAGGAAAACAGCATTTGTTTTTTCATTACTATTTGTTTAAAAGTAGCGCCGCTTCTTTAGCAAAATAAGTGGAAATCAAACTCGCGCCGGCACGTTTAATGCACATTAATTGTTCCATCATGATTTTATCGTGATCCAGCCAACCTCTCTCGGAAGCCGCTTTTATCATAGCATATTCTCCTGAAACGTGGAAAACCGTCACGGGAACATTCACGGCGTTTTTAACTTCGCGAACAATATCTAAATAGGCAATCCCTGGTTTTACCATGACCATATCGGCGCCTTCTTCTACATCCATAAGTGCTTCTTTGATGGCTTCTATGCGGTTGGCATAATCCATTTGGTAGGTTTTTTTGTCTTTCGGAATATCTGCATTATCTACAGGCGCACTGTCTAAAGCATCGCGGAACGGTCCGTAAAACGCGGAAGCATATTTGGCAGAATAACTCATAATCCCCACATTGGAAAATCCGGAAGCATCCAATCCCTGACGCAAACGCAAAACTCTTCCATCCATCATGTCGCTTGGTGCCACAAAATCGGCACCAGCTTGAGCATGGGAAACGGCCATTTTTACTAAAGCTTCATTCGTACTATCATTTGCAATATCTCCGTTTTCGATGATCCCGTCATGGCCGTAAATGGAATATGGGTCGAGTGCCACATCTGGCATTACAATCATTTCTGGACAAGCTGCCTTGATGGCTTTAATAGCGCGTTGCATAAGCCCATTGGGATTCCAAGCTTCTTTTCCTGTGTTGTCTTTTAAGCTCTCATCAACTTTTACATAAATGTTTACAGCACGGATTCCTAAAGCAAATATTTCATTAACTTCTTCCACCGTCAAATCTATCGAACGGCGGTAAATGCCCACCATAGATGGGATTTCAACTTTTACGTTTTCGCCTTCTGTGATGAACATTGGGAACATAAAATCACTTGGGCTTAATGTCGTTTCGCGAACTAGGGAACGAATGCTTTCGTTGATTCTTAATCTTCTGCCTCTTTGTAGTGGGAACATATATTTTAGTTTAAAGTTTAAGATTTAAAGTTCGTTTAAACCCATTTAAAATTTATAATTCAACATTTAAAATAATCATTAAATCCAATTTTTTGGATTCTCTAATACTTCTATTAGTTTTTCTTCTTCACTTCCATTTTCCGGATGATGGTCATAAACCCACTGTACATGGGGTGGTAAACTCATCAAAATACTTTCTATTCTTCCGTTGGTTTTAAGACCGAATAAGGTGCCCTTATCATGCACTAAATTGAATTCCACATAACGACCACGACGAATTTCCTGCCACGTTCTTTGCGCTTCGGTAAATGGGAAATATTTTCTTTTTTCCACAATAGGAACATAGGCTTCTAGAAAACTATCGCCAACTTCGGTTACAAAATTAAACCAATTTTCCATTGACATGGATTCGGTCTCTTTACAGTAATCAAAAAATAATCCGCCTATTCCACGCGCTTCGTTACGATGTATATTCCAAAAATAAGCGTCGCATTGTTTTTTGAATTTTGGATAAAACTCCAAATTGTGTTGATCACAGGCTGTTTTACACGTTTGATGAAAATGTTTTGTATCGGCTTCAAATAAATAGTAAGGCGTTAAATCCTGTCCGCCACCAAACCATTGCTGAATCACATTACCATTATCATCATACATTTCGAAATAGCGCCAATTAGCATGAACTGTTGGAACCATTGGATTTTTTGGATGTAAAACCAAACTCAATCCACAGGCAAAAAAATCAGCTTCGCCAACGTTGAACATTTTTTGCATGGCTTCGGGCAATTTTCCGTGCACTGCCGAAATATTCACACCGCCTTTTTCAAAGACTTGACCGTTTTCTATCACTCTCGTTCTACCGCCTCCACCTTCCGATCGTTCCCAAATATCTTCTCGGAATTTGGCAACACCATCAACAGCCTCCAATCCTTTGCAGATTTGGTCTTGAAGATTGAGTATGTATTGATAGAATTTATTTTTCATTACTGATTATACTCTTTCACGGCGTCAATAAACGCTTTGGCATGATCAACAGGAATATTGGGTAAAATCCCATGTCCCAAATTCACAATATATTTGTCTTTCCCGAATTCGTCAATCATTTCGTGAACCATTTTTTTAATAGTTGGAATAGGTGATAACAATCTTGATGGGTCAAAATTTCCTTGTAAAGTGATGTTTCCACCAGACAAATATCTTGCGTTTCTTGGTGAACACGTCCAATCAACTCCCAATGCCGAAGCCCTACTTTTTCCCATTTCTCCCAAGGCAAACCAACATCCTTTTCCGAAAACAATAACGTGCGTTTCGTCTGCCAAAGCTTCCACGATTTGGTTGATGTATTTCCAAGAGAATTCTTGATAATCAACTGGTGAAAGCATTCCGCCCCAAGAGTCGAAAATTTGAACGGCGTCAACGCCTGCTTTTACTTTTTCTTTCAAATATAAAATAGTTGTATCGGTAATTTTTTGTAATAATACGTGTGCTGCAACTGGATTTGAAAAACAAAATCCTTTGGCAGTATCAAAACTTTTAGATCCTTTTCCTTCCACAGCATAACAGAAAATTGTCCAAGGCGAACCTGCGAAACCAATTAATGGAACTTCATCGTTCAACATTTCTTTAGTCAATTTTATAGCATCCATTACATAGCCCAAAGTTTCTTGGATATTAGGAACAATTACTTTTTCGACATCCTGAATAGTACGAATTGGATTGGGTAAAAACGGACCAACACTTTCTTTCATCAAGACTTCAATTCCCATGGCTTGTGGCACAACGAGTATGTCCGAAAATAAAATCGCAGCATCAGGAGCAATTCTTCTAATGGGTTGTACCGTAATTTCGGCTGCCAATTCTGGCGTTTGACAACGTGTGAAAAAATCATATTTATCACGCAAAGCTATGAATTCCGGCAAATATCTTCCTGCTTGACGCATCATCCAAACTGGTGGACGTTGCACTGTTTCTCCTTTTAAGGCTTTTAGAAAAAGGTCGTTTTTGATCATTTTGTTTTGCTTATTTAAATTCTTCAATTACCTCTAAAATTACCTCTTCAATAGATGGGCTTCCGGCAATTATTATATTTTTTGTAACTGTTGATAATGCTTCTGCTGTGGTTTCTCCGATGCAGAAACAAACTTCTTTTTTTATTTTATTTTCTGACAAATAACTTTCAACCCCTGAAGGACTAAAAAACAAAATGCCTTCAACGATAGAATTCAGCTTATGTGGTGTCAAAATTGTTTCGTAAACTTGAATCTCATTGAATTGAATATCCTCTTGTTTTAATGCTTTAGGCAAAGTCTCTTTTCGTAAATTGCCACTAAAGAAAGTATAACTCTCTTTGCTATAAATTAAGGTAATTATTTCTGCCAAATCGGAAGCATAATCAACATAAACAGCAACATTAAATCCATTTTCTTCTAATAATGCTTTGGTTTTTATCCCAACACAAAAAACGTTTTTCTTTTTTAAATCCTCATGTTTTACGTGAAGCAAAACACTTTGAGCTGCATTTTGACTTGTAAAAATTAAATTATCATTAATTGTTTTTATATCGAAATCGATACTTGACGTTTTGATAAAATCGGCTTCAAAAACTTCAAAATGAGCGCTTACTAATTCCTGCTTTTGATTGCTTGAAAGTATTTTTGTGGATGCTATTTTGATTGGATTACTCATTATTTTTTTAAACTCTCTTTTATGTTTTTCATCAACTCAACTCCTCCATTATTTAAAATTTCTTGACCTAAATTGTATCCTAGTTTTTTCCATTCTTGAATAGGAACCGTTCTTTCAATTTCTATTTTTTGCTTTCCATCAATAGACAAGAGCACTCCTTTAAATAAAATTTCGTCTTCTCCAAATGTTGCTAAAGCTCCAATAGGCGCAGTACAACCGCCTTCAAGTGTTTTTAAAAATTGTCTTTCTATGTAGGTGCAAATGTCAGTTTCGAGATCGTTTAATTCGGCAACAGCTTCTTTACAAAATTCGTCATTTTGCATGGCAAGTATAACCATGGCTCCTTGTGCCGGTGCAGAAATCATCCAGTCTAAATTTATAAAATTTTCTGGTTTTAAATTTATTCTTTCTAAACCAGCTGCGGCAAAAATAGCTCCATCCCAATTATTTTCTTTTAATTTTTGCATCCTTGTATTTACATTGCCGCGCAAATCTACAACTGTATGGTTTGGATATTTGTTCAACCAAAGTGCTTGCCTACGCAAACTTCCCGTTGCTATTGTTCCATTTGCTTCCAAAAAATCAATATTATTTTTGTAAACCAATATGTCTTTTTCATCGGCTCTTTTTAAAACTGCTGCTTGTACCATTCCAATAGGCAGCGCCGTTGGAACATCTTTCATGGAATGCACAGCAATGTCTATTTGGCCATTAATCATGGCAACATCAAGTGTTTTGGTGAAAATTCCTGTAATCCCTAATTCGTAAAGTGGTTTGTCGAGAATTATATCGCCTTGAGATTTTACGGCAATAATTTCGGTGCTATACCCTAAATCGATTAATTTTTTTTGGACAGTATGTGCTTGCCAAAGTGAGAGTTCACTGTCGCGAGTTCCAATTCGTATAACTTTTTGAACCATTCTTTTTGTTTTTGAATCATTACAAAGATAATGTTCAATAAGTTTTTATGATAATGTTACGTGGTATTTTTCTTCGATGATTGAAATTTGTTTTTTTGGCGTTGAAAATCCAATTTGAAATACTTTTTCAATAAACTCGATACTTTCGTCAACCGAAGTGTTTTCGTCTTTTAAATGACTTGCAAAATGATTAGTGATTTTTTGAATAATTCTGGAAGTAATTAATTCCGCCTGTTCTTCGTCGAAAGAGGATAGTTTTTTTCGTTGAAAAGTCATCTCACTAGCTGCAATATCATTCAATTTTGCTTTTAATGCGTGAATAGTTGGAGCAAATTTTCTGCCGTTTATCCATGTATTTAATTCTAATTTCATGTCCTCTATGATGGCTTCGGCGGCAGGAATGTGTTGTTTTCTTCTTTCAAGAGTGTCGTCAGTCATTTGTGACAAATGGTCTAAATGAATTAAAGTTACATCCTCAATTTGTTGTACATCTGAACTCACATTTTTTGGAATAGATAAATCCAAAATCAATATTGGCTTTTTTAAATTCAGAATGGCTTTATCGATAGTTGGATTTTGTGCTCCTGTTGCCACGACTAAAACATCTGCTTTTTGCAATTCGAGATGTAAATCAGAATAATCTTTTACAACCAAATTAAGTTTTCCTGCTAATTTTTCGGCTTTGTTTTTAGTTCTATTTATCAGCGTAATTTGCTCGTTTTTAGTGTGTTTTACTAAATTTTCGCATGTGTTTCTGCCTATTTTTCCTGTTCCAAAAAGCAAAATGTTTTTATTGCCGATGTTCTCAACATTTTTAATTATATATTGAACGGCCGCAAAAGAAACAGACGTTGCGCCTGAACTAATTTCAGTTTCATTTTTTACTCTTTTACTGGCTTGAATAACTGTAGTAACCAATCTGTCTAAAAAAGCATTGATCAAGCCCAATGATCTGGACTCTTCAAAACTATTTTTCATTTGCCCAATAATTTCAAAATCCCCAAGAATTTGACTGTCTAAACCCGTCCCAACACGAAACATATGAGTAATTGCTTCTTGGTTTTTATACACAAATCCTACTTTTTGGAATTCTTCAACTGAACCATTGCTGTTTTCACAAATTAATTTTATTAACTGAAAAGGGTGTTCTGCATAACCATATATCTCGGTGCGGTTACAAGTTGATGTAACAATTAAACTCTCTATTCCTTCTTCTTTGGCTTGAAGTAATACATTTGTTTTGGATTTGGCGTCCAAACTAAATTTCCCTCTAACTTCTGCGTCTGCTTTCTTATAACTTAAACCAATGGAGTAGAAAGTTTTTGGTTTGGATGTGTTTTGGCTTTCCATATATAATTTTTCTAGTAGGCTTTACAAAGTTATAATTAACATTTTTATAAAAGTAACGCTAAAAGTGCTTTTTGTATCGCTCAATGATTTTAAATTTTAAATATAAATTTTAATGTAAAAAACACTATTTTTGTAATGAAATCAACCTTTTAAAAAACAAATTTATTGGATTTTTCTAAACAAAAAACTGATAATTGTCATATTATTAAAAAAAAAAGACGCAATGAGTTCTCAAGATACTATAACCATTGAAAATGATTTTACCCTAATTCGGTTTCAAAACGACAGTAACAAAACCGTTGTTATTGACCGTCAGGTAGATATTGGGTTAATTCAATTTCATTTTGGATTAAAAGGAAGTGCAAAATTTATTTTCAATCAAGGGAATTATACTTTAGATTTAAAAGAAGAGAAATCTTTATTGTTTTACAATCCGCAAAAAGAATTGCCTTTACATCTTGAAATTACTCCAAACTCATGGTTGATTACAATTCTTGTTTCAATAAAAAAGTTCCACAGCATGTTTTCAACCCACTCCGAACACATCCCTTTTTTGAGTACCGAAAACCAAGATAAAAAATATTATGGTGAAGATAACATTAGTCCATCTATGGCAATTGTACTCAACCAAATGTTTCATTATAATTTAAATCCCTCTATAAAAAATTTATACTATAAAGGAAAAGGATATGAATTATTGAGTTTGTTTTTCAATAGAAATGAAGACCCAAACGCAGAGCAATGTCCTTTTTTAATAGACGAAGAAAATGTTTTGAAAATAAAAAAAGCAAAAGACATTATTATTGCCAATATGGCCGAGCCGCCAGGACTGCAAGAATTAGCGGATCAAATTGGCCTGAATTTAAAGAAACTAAAAATAGGTTTTAAACAAATTTATGGCGATACCGTTTATGGATTTTTGTTTGATTATAAGATGAATTACGCACGACAATTATTAGATTCCGGCTCGTATAATGTAAATGAAGTGGGCCTAAAAATTGGGTATAGCACCGGAAGTCATTTTATTGCGGCTTTCAAAAAGAAATTTGCCACAACACCCAAGAAATATTTAATGGCAATTAATCAAACACCTAAATAAAATCACATTAATCCAACTCTAAAAAAAGAAGTTTAAGTACTTTTATAAAAATTAAAAACACACATGAAAGGAGTATTATTAGTCAATCTTGGTTCGCCAGAAAGTCCAACTGCAAAAGATGTAAAACCCTATTTAAATGAATTTTTAATGGACAAATACGTAATAGACATTCCGTTTTTATTACGTGCCTTGCTGGTTAGGGGTATTATTTTACGAACCCGCCCAAAAAAATCAGCGGAAGCTTATGCTAAAATATGGTGGAAAGAGGGCTCTCCATTGGTAATTATTTCGCAAAGAATGCATAAAAAAGTACAGGCTTTGAGTAATATTCCAGTGGCTTTAGCCATGCGTTATGGAACTATAACTATTTTAAAAGGATTACAAGAATTGAAAGACAAAGGTATAACCGAAGTATTGCTTTTTCCATTGTATCCGCAACATGCTATGGCCTCTACAACTACCATTTTGGTTTTAGCCGAAGAATTACGTCAGAAACATTTTCCCGAAATGACCTTTACAACCGTCCCTGCGTTTTACAACAAACCCGGATATATTAAGGCTTTAGCAAATTCCATAAAAAAACATTTAGATACTTTTGAATATGATCATGTGTTATTTTCGTATCACGGAATTCCAAAACGTCATATTCGTAAAACCGATATTACAAAATCTCATTGTACCATTGATGGGTCTTGTTGCAATACACCGTCACCAGCACACGAATTTTGTTACCGTCACCAGTGTTATGAAACCACAAAACAAGTGATACAGTATTTGGAAATCCCCGAAGGTAAATACAGCCAAACCTTCCAATCCCGATTGGCCGGTGACAAATGGTTAACGCCTTATACTGATGTGGAAATCAACAAAATGCCCGAAAAAGGAATAAAGAAATTAGCAGTAGTAACACCTGCATTTGTCTCGGATTGTTTAGAAACTCTAGAAGAAATTGCGATGGAAGCCAATCATCAATTCAAGGCACATGGCGGCGAGGAATTTATTGCAATTCCCTGTATGAATGATGACGATGAATGGTGTGAAACCGTTGCCGATTGGATTAAGGATTGGCAGAAATAGAATTTTAATTTAAAAAAATTACACTAATTTCACACATTTGCAGGAACTTAATAATTAGTGCAATTTACGGTAACGTTAAAAACATATGGAATACTACAACTACATTAAATCGCTTCACCTCATTTTTGTCACCACATGGTTTGCGGGATTGTTTTATATTGTTCGTTTGTTTGTCTACCAAATTGAAGCCAATGACAAACCTTCCCCTGAGAAGGAAATATTACAAACTCAATATAAAATAATGACCTATCGTTTGTGGTACATTATCACTTGGCCTAGTGCTTTTTTGGCAACACTTTTTGCTATTTGGTTGTTGCTATTAATGCCTGCTTGGTTGCAAATGCCATGGATGCATCTAAAACTGGGATTTGTAGTTTTACTAATTGCTTACCAACTCAAATGCCAGCAAATCTATACTCAATTACAAAAAGACGAATTCAATTACAGTTCTAATTTTATGCGATTATGGAATGAAGGCGCTACGTTAATTTTATTTGCCGTCGTGTTTTTAGTAATTCTTAAAAATGCTTTTGACTGGATTTATGGCGTTATTGGGATTTTTGTTTTTTCGGGAGTTCTCCTGTTGGGTTTCCAATTTTACAAACGAATACGCAAAAAAAATAAGTCATAGCGATGTTTAAGAACTTCAAAATATCAATGCTTTCTCTTCGAATTAGGATTTTCCTTTCGATGATTGTTTTGGTTTTGATAGCTTCCATTTTAATGGCTTCCATTTCGATTATTCAGTTTAAAAATGAAGCCAAAGATTACCATCAGGAACGATTGGAACGCAAAGAAATGGCTATTAAAGCGCATATTAACTATGTGCTTTCCAACACAACATATCCACTAACCGCCAATAATTTGGCTTTGATTTTTAAAGATAAAATCCACGAATTAGCACAAATTCACAATCTCGAAATCAATATTTATAGTCTGGACGGGAGATTACTCAAATCATCCAAAGCCTCTTTTTCAATAGATAAAGTGTCGCCTCCCATTCCAAAATATATTTTAAAATTGGTCCAGTCTTCCATCGAAAAAAGATATGTGGACATTAAAAACATTGACGGTGTAAAAAACCGTTCTTCCTATAGTCAAATTAAAGACGAGAAATTTAAACCGCTTGGTATTTTGAATTTGCCTTATGTTGAAGATGATGGCTTTTATGAAACCGAATTACAAAACTTCCTCATCCGATTAGGGCAGGTTTATGGATTTATGTTGTTGATTGCTTTTGCATTGGCGTACTTCCTTTCGAGTTATATCACTAAATCGTTAAAAACTATTTCGGATAAAATTAATGAAACTAATTTGAATCAAATCAATGAAAAAATAGTCATTGAAGCCAATAGCAAGGAAATTAATTTGCTGATAAATGCTTATAATGGAATGGTGGATAAATTGGAAGAAAGCGCTACTAAATTAGCCCAAAGTGAAAGAGAACAAGCTTGGCGCGAAATGGCAAAACAAGTTGCACACGAGATTAAAAACCCATTAACCCCAATGCGACTAACGGTTCAAAGTTTCCAACGGAAATTTGACGCCAATGATCCTGAATTAAAGCAAAAACTCAACGATTATTCCAAAACTTTGATCCAGCAAATAGACACCATGAGTTCGGTGGCTTCGGCTTTTTCAAACTTTGCTTCAATGCCTGCGCAGCAAAATGAAACCTTGAATGTGGTCAATATTGTAGAATTGGCTTTGGATATTTTTAATGAAGATTATATTGTTTTTGAAAGAGATAAAGAGGAAATTATTGCCAAATTAGACCGAACACATCTCATTAGAATTATTACTAATTTAGTAAAAAACGCTACACAATCTATCCCCGAAGAACAAGAAGAAAAATTTGTGTTAGTTACAGTTCGTGAAGCCGAAAACAATGTGATTATTTCGGTAAAGGATAATGGATTAGGTATTGAAACAGAAAATATTGAACACGTTTTCGAACCAAAATTCACCACCAAAACCAGCGGAATGGGTTTGGGTTTAGGAATTATAAAAAATATCATCGAAAATTACAAAGGAACTATTACATTTGAAACAAAGCTTGGCAAGGGTACAACTTTTATTGTTACGCTTCCAATTGTAAAATAAAACAACTATTATGAACTTCGAAAACCTCGTCATTACAAACCAAAACGGCATTGGACAAATCACCATCAATCGTCCTTCAAAATTAAATGCTTTAAATGTGGCAACAATCCAAGAACTCCATAATGCTTTCGAAAATTTGGATGAAAATTCAGAAATCAAAGTGATTGTTATTACTGGGGAAGGCGAAAAAGCGTTTGTGGCTGGTGCAGATATTTCTGAGTTTGCCCATTTCTCTATTGAAGAAGGAGCGCAATTGGCAGCTCAAGGACAAGAATTGTTGTTTGATTTTGTTGAAAACTTAAAAACTCCCGTTATTGCAGCGGTGAATGGTTTTGCCCTTGGCGGCGGATTGGAATTGGCGATGGCCTGCCATTTCCGAATTGCTTCCGATAATGCTAAAATGGGTTTACCCGAAGTATCTCTTGGTGTCATTCCAGGTTATGGCGGAACGCAACGCTTACCACAATTGGTTGGGAAAGGACGAGCTATGGAAATGATTATGACGGCGGGAATGATTGATGCAGAAACCGCAAAAAATTATGGTTTAGTAAACCATGTTGTGCCTCAAGCGGAATTATTAGAATTTACAAAAGGCATCGCTACCAAAATAATAAGGAACTCTCCTGTTGCTATTAGTAAAGCGATAAAAGCAATTAATGCTAATTTTAAAGATGGTGTAAACGGTTTTGATACCGAAATTAGAAACTTTGGGAAATGCTTTGGAACCGAAGATTTTAAAGAAGGGACAACTGCTTTTTTGGAAAAAAGGAAAGCAATTTTTAATGGCAAATAAATCGTTTTCAATTAGGGCAAAACAACTCAAAACTACTTTTCTCCTTCCCATTCAGCATAAAACTGCGAAAGGAAATTTTCCATGTATTTGTGACGTTCCAATGCTATTTTTTTTCCAGAATCGGTATTCATTTTATCCTTCAGCAAAAGTAATTTTTCGTAGAAATGATTGAGCGTTGGCGAATCTGAATTTTTATAAACTTCTTTGGACATATTTAAATTGGGCGTAATCGCAGGATTGTACAATGCGCGATTTTTAAATCCCCCATAATTGAAGGTTCTTGCAATACCAATTGCGCCAATTGCATCCAATCGATCCGCATCCTGAACAATTGCGAGTTCTTTGGAGTAAAATTGCTGCCCGAAGTTCCCTCCTTTAAAAGAAATATTTTCAATAATTTTAATGACATGCTGAATAGTCACTTCGTCAACCTTTTCTTTTTCTAAAAAAATTCTGGCTGTTTTTGGACCAATCGTTTCATCTCCATCATGAAATTTACTATCGGCAATGTCGTGTAGTAAAGCACCCAATTTTACAACTATTAAATCACAATCTTCCTCTTGAGCAATTAAAAGTGCATTTTTATACACGCGTTCTATATGAAACCAATCATGACCGCCTTCAGCATTTTCTAATTGTTTTTTTACAAAAAGTATGGTGTTATCTATTATTGACATCTTTTTATGTTTAAAATCTTTTCGGCGGAAAGGATTTAAAGTCTTTACTTATTTTCTAAAAGTCTATTATCGTATAAAAGCTGGTTCTACCCATTTAAAGACTGTAGACTCTGCGGGAATGATTAATCTTTCTGAAACTTTTGCCATTCGAGCCGGCAATTTCATTAGATAATCTCGTGCTTTTTCAGCTTCGTCTGTCAATCCAGATAGCTTATCGATTTCCCATTTTTCGATGAGTTTTTGCATGATATCCACATAATCTGCTGCCGTGTAAACACCTATTCGTTGTGCAGAATCTGAAAAGTTCAAGAAAGCAGAACTTATTTTTTCGCCTGATTCTCTCAAAAATTGGGCTGGCATAACTATTTTTTGTTTCATCATATAGTTGAAAGCCAATAACATCTCGCTTGGATCTACTTTAAAAATCTGATTTACAAATTCCGAATACGCATGATGATGACGCATTTCATCTCCAGCAATCATTTTGCAAATTTTTGACAGCTTTTTATCTCCATAATCTTTTGCGATTTGGGATACTCTATTGTGTGAAATATAAGTTGCTAATTCTTGGAAAGAAGTATAAACAAAGTTTTTATAAGGATCACGACCGGTGCCAATATCAAATCCATCAGCAATTAAATGTTGGGTTGTCATCTCAATTTCGCGCATATTCACGCGACCTGATAAGTACAAATATTTGTTTAGCAAATCACCATGACGGTTTTCTTCCCCCGTCCAATGGCGCACCCATTTACTCCAACCGTTATTTTCCATTTGTCCAACGCCATCAACATCCATTAACCATGCTTCATAGGTTGGCAAAGCTTCTTCGGTAATGGTATCTCCAACAAGTGTTACCCAAAAATCATACGGCAAATCTTTGGCTATTTCACGTAATTCTTTTACTTCTTCAAAGAAATTCTCGTCTTCGGAATTGGGTAAGAAATCCGAAGGTTGCCAAATTTTTTCAACTGGAATTAAATATTGATCCACAAAACCATCGATTTTGTTTTCCAAAAAATGCATTACTTCTAAACGGACGTTATGTGTAGACATTGATACTTTAATTTTTTATTGATTCTACTATTGTTTTTTCTGTTTGCTGCAAAAGTTCATCAAATGAAAACTCGCTTACAGCTATTGGTTCGTGAATTATAAATTGCAATTTATTTCCTAAACCCATTGGAAAAGCCCCAAACTTAACCATTTTCCATGAATTATTTACGGTTATTGGAACAACATAAGCCGAAGATGCATATTTACACAATATTTTTAATCCACTTTGTGCGAATTCTTTGGGTTCGCCATTTTTACTTCGGGTGCCTTCGGGGAAAATTACTGCCGAGCGTTGGTACTTTTCAATATATTCCGAAAGTTCTTTAATTAAAGGTATGGCTTGCTTTGGATCTTTTCTGTCTATAAGTATGGAACCACCGTGTCGTAAATTATAGGACACACTTGGAATCCCTTTTCCCAATTCCTTTTTGCTCACAAACTTGGGATGAAAACGGCGCAGATACCAAATAATACCAACAATGTCATACAAACTTTGATGATTGGAAACAAAGATAATGGGAACGCCTTTTGGAATCCTTTCTTTGTTTTCAAAAGTATAGGTGGTGCCTAAAAGCATGGTGCAACGAGACAGAAAAAAGTTTAAATAATCAACGCTTTTTTTATGCGCTTGGTAACCAAAAACATTGAAACAAACCCATTGAATAGGATGAAAAACAAACAAACACAATCCGAAGCACAGATAGTAGACCACTGAAATAGGATAGGATATGAGTTTTTCCATAGGGCAAAAATAGAGTACAAAAGTAAGGAATATGTTTTAAAAAAAGAATGAAATTAAAGGATAGCAAAAATGTAAATTTTGTTTATAGATATGTTCATTTTCCTCATACACTATATGGCTTTTCAAATAAAATAAGAAAATTTTTATATTATTTTAATATTTTGTAAAAATATTCTCTATATTTGAAATGCTTCTAACACAAAACCAAACTTCGCTTATGAAACATTATTCCAAAAAGTTAAACGTTTTTCTCTACATTTGTTTAGCATTATTTGCTTACAGTTGCTCTGAAGAGAATGATTTTATTAAAAAAAAGAAAATTGATTTTGCAATAAAAGAAAAATCATTTAAAGAAGCATTAGGCATGCCCTTGTTCACAAATGCTTATAGCAAATTGGCGCAAAAACAGTTACATCAACCAATACAGAGTTGGCTAGAACGGCTCTTGAAGAGCAATTTGGATTTATGATTGTGCCAGATGCTCCAGTTAAAATTATAACTAAAGAGGATGGAACGGTTTTTTTTACAATTCTAATTGAAAGAGATATAAAAGAAGATTTGAAATTTGAGAACCTAATTATGAAAGTTTTTAATGAGGAAACATCAGCTGCAATTTTTAAATATACGTTGACTGAAAAAGGTATAATTACACAAACTGGCGATTCTTCTATAAAAGGCATCGATAATACCGTATTTACCGACCTAAATATTGAAGGCAAAATGTTTTTTAATTCTAATGGAGAAACTTGTTTTGATATAAGTGTTATTCTTTGCAATGTTGCTGACTGGAGAGATGCTGGGCATATAGCAACAGCTACGTGTTTTGCTTGGTTTAACAACCCGGCTAACCCCGGCTATAATCTTTATATAGGCGCTAGTGTTGCTTGTATGAATCCTGATTCAGGAGGTGGAAGCGAAAGTGGAAGTGGTAATAATCCTGGCGGTACTTCAAGCAACAATCATGGCGGTGGCGGAGCAGGTAACGGTGGAAATGACCCATTAATTACAACGCCTATTTCTTGTAAAACTGGGAATTGTATTGAAGCTGATTTATCACATGACCCATGCAGTGAGTTAAAAAAAATGAAGAGCAATCCTGCTATAAATGCTGATATTCAAAGACTAATTCCGCTTATTCCTAACACATTTGATGAGAAAGGCGGATCAATAGAGTTATCAACTACAGATTTTACAACTATAACCGCAATTCCTTCAACACCCTCAATAGAGCATCCAGATGGTATAGATTGGCCAAGAATACTAAACAGAATTGGAATTAATCATATTCATACAAATACATCAAAATATTATGAAATGTTTTCGGTTCAAGATTTATATACAATATATCAATTAAGAATGAATTTTTCCTCTAACTTTTCAGCAATTGGTCACAATGCTGACGTATTTTTTGTAAATTTATCTGTTGGACCTGATTCTGATTCTGATTCAGGATATACTTATTCATTAAAAATTGACACATACAATGCTCAGGGTTTTAATTCTATTGGTAATATGGATGTTGATGAAATTGGTGAAAATCTCTTAAATGAGTATGCAGAATATGGAGCTCCAGATTCTTCTGGAGCAAAACATAATCTTTTGGCTTTACCTTTCTTGAAAGAAGCAACAAAATATGGATTGAAATTATTTAGAACAAAAACTAATGAGAACAAATGGTCCGAAGTTGTTCTTGACGAAACTTCTCCTACTGGCACAACACTAATCCCTTGTAATAATCAATAAATTATGAAAAACTTATATAAAATAGTATTCCTATTAAGCTTTGTTTCTTGCAAATCACAAATAATCCCGCTATATCCGCTATCAGATTCTTATAGCACAAGTGGTGCTTATTATAATGATGACCAATTAGATTTAAATAAATTTGTAGGAACTTGGCGATTTGAGAATGGTAGCAATTCTTTTACAGTAGTTTTACAAAAGAAAACACACTCCTTTAATACAATCCGAAATTGTTATTTTGATATGATAATAGGAGAATACGAATATATTGATGGGGCTACAACCATTTCAACACTTTCTAATATTAATAATGTAAATATTGGAGATTTCGATCATAATATTAAAAACGGGTATTTATTGTTTAAACAAAGATCGGATTTGGATTTTAATATAATAGAGAACATCGGTGTAAGAGTGAAATTTGTTAATCCATTAAGACCTAATATTAGTGCTTATGTGAGGATAACATATCACACGGATGCAAATAATAATCCGTTTATAAAATTTCGCATAAGTATTCCGATGCAAATTATTGATGGACCATTAGATTTCATGATAAGTGACGAAGAATTTGTGATGATGAAAGTAAATTAAACCACAAAAACCAGCATCAAATGAAGCTGGTTTTTTTATATCATATTTGTTTATAATTCTTAAATATGGTCTTGTATTCACATCAAAAAAAGTACCTAGCTCCGCAAAGAGTTCCTTTGAAAAGCTCCGCAAATGTCTCCCGACTTTGCGGAATTTTTTTTACTTTTATTTAAATTTAAACGCCATGAAAGAAGGATATGTTATCAGGGATCAAAACTTGCCTCATTTTTTAACGGTAACAATTGTTGATTGGGTTGATGTTTTTTCAAGAAAAATCTATCGCGATTGTGTCATTGAATGTTTTGAGTATTGTATCAAAAAAAAAGGAATGATTTTGTTTAGTTATGTAATAATGAGTAATCATATTCACTTAATTATTCAATCGAAAGATGGGAAATTATCTGATTTGATTAGAGACTTCAAGAAATTTACATCTAAAACTATTTTAGACAAAATTCAAACAGAGCCAGAAAGCCGTCGAGAATGGATGTTAAAAAGGTTTAAATTAGCAACAGAAAGTCATTCAAGAAATAAAAATTATCAGTTTTGGCAACTAGGTAATCATGCTGAAGAAATCTATTCCGAAAAATTCATGTGGTCCAAAATAGATTATATTCATTTTAATCCTATTCGTGCAGGAATTGTTTTTAATCCTCAAGATTATATCTACTCAAGTGCTTCAAATTATGTTGATAGTAAAGGAATTGTTGATGTTGAAATAGTTCAAATACCAATTGTAAATGTTTTAAATGCTAATTCATTTGTAAAATATAATCGTTATGAAAAGTAATATTGCGCAAAGTCAGGAGACATTTGCGCAGCGCAGTGCTAAAAAAGAACTCTTTGCGGAGCTGGGGAAACATAAGTTGTATGATAAAATTGGAGTTTATAAAGCTACTAATGCAATGCCAAATAAATGGAGTAGATTAACTCTTAATTCTAACAATAATATAATACTCGTACCTTGTCCAGAATAATTTTAAAAAGAAAAATAATGAAAAAATATATAACAATAATATTAACGATAATTACCGTTACCTGTTTCTCGCAAGTAACATCAATTGTCCCTCTTAATCATCCAATTGAAGTTAACATAACAAACGGAACATATTATCAAGATGATGAATTTGATTTTAATCCATACATTGGCACATGGCAAGGAATTTGGGGCACAGGTATTAATGCGAAGACCTTTATATTAAAAGTAGAAAAAATTACTCAACATTTTTTTTCACAACCAGACAATGGTTATTATTATTCTGATATTTTAATTGGTAAATATACCGTTTTGGATGCAAGCGGATCAATTATTAATTCAACAATGAACGTAACAAATCCAGATTTAGCAAAATTAATAAGTAAAAGGACTTTTGCTAATAGATGTTATTTTACATATAATGATACTGATTTATGCAACATTTATGGGACTGTTGGGTTGAAATTAGATATATCCAATCCAAACATTTTGAATTACATATATAGATATGAAGAGTTTTGGCTTTTGGAGGATTGTCCGTATTATGGGAGCCCAAATGGTATTCCAATACCAATACCAACATTAGCAATTACTTTAACAAAAGTAAATTAAACCACTAAAACCAGTTTCAAATGATGCTGGTTTTTTTATTCCATTTTGTTTATAATTCTTAAATATCGTCTTGTATTCACATCAAAAAAAGTACTATTTTTACGAAAAACAAGAGCAATTTAAATGAAAGAAAAAATGAGTTCAGAAAAAGAAGCCAAATTAAAAGCATTACAATTAACGTTAGACAAGCTAGACAAAGCCTACGGAAAAGGAACGGTTATGAAAATGGGCGATAAAGCCGTGGAAGAAGTGGAAGTAATTCCTTCGGGTTCTTTGGGATTGGATTTAGCTTTGGGCGTAAACGGCTATCCAAGAGGAAGAGTTATTGAAATATATGGACCGGAATCTTCAGGAAAAACCACCTTAACTTTACACGCCATTGCCGAAGCTCAAAAAGCAGGAGGCATTGCCGCATTTATAGATGCTGAACACGCTTTCGACAGAACGTATGCCGAAAAACTGGGCGTTGATATTGAAAATTTAATCATATCCCAACCTGATAATGGAGAACAAGCTTTAGAAATTGCCGAGAATTTAATTCGTTCCGGAGCGATTGATATTGTAGTAATCGACTCGGTTGCGGCCTTAACACCCAAAAGTGAAATTGAAGGCGAAATGGGCGATTCCAAAATGGGATTGCATGCCCGTTTGATGTCACAAGCTTTGAGAAAATTAACAGGGACCATTAGCAAAACGCATTGTACGGTTTTCTTTATTAACCAATTGAGAGAGAAAATTGGGGTCATGTTTGGAAATCCAGAAACTACTACGGGAGGAAATGCGTTGAAGTTTTACGCATCAATTCGATTAGACATCCGTCGTTCCACACAAATAAAAGATGGCGATAATGTACTTGGAAACCGAACCAAAGTAAAAGTGGTAAAAAATAAAGTGGCGCCACCATTTAAAGTTGCCGAATTTGATATCATGTATGGCGAAGGGATTTCTAAAACAGGAGAAATTCTTGATTTAGCCGTAGAATTTGAAATCATCAAAAAAGCGGGTTCTTGGTTTAGTTATGGCGATACCAAACTGGGGCAAGGAAGAGATGCTGTGAAAGTTCTACTAAAAGACAATCCGGAACTGGCTGATGAATTAGAACAAAAAATTAAGAATTTGATTAAAGAAAATAATGCATAACATAAAAATCACGTTAAAAGCGTGATTTTTTGCTTTTAGACGCAACCATTTTCTGAAATTTGTATCTATAACTAACAACGTTTGAAATAATGAAAAAAATAATTTTATTGCTATTAGTTGCCATTACTATTGGATCTTGTTCCTTAAGCGACACCCCTGATAGAGATTTTGTTCTATTACCTGTTGAATCAGTAATGATGCCCGATGCTTATACTGCTGGGAATATATGCCGTATTTTAGTAAAATATAGAAGACCAACACAATGCCATATTTTTAATGGTTTTTATTATGACATCAATGAGAATGTCAGAACCGTTGCCATTCAGGCGGTAAAATTAAATCAAAGCAATTGCCCTTCTGATACGGAAAGTATATATGAAGTCCCGTTGGATTTTAAACCAACAACTGCCGGAGATTATACCTTTAAGTTTTGGACAGGCGTTGACGCTAATGGTGTTGATCAATATTTAGTTTATGATGTAGTCGTTCAATAATTAATAGTAATTGCATTGAGTTTAAATCAGCTCATATTAGATAGTCAGAAAAATGACCGTAAAGCTCAAGAACAATTATACCGATTATATTCGCCAAAATTGTTTGGGATTTGCTTGAAATACTCACGCAATTACGCTGAAGCTGAAGACAACTTACAAGATGGATTTATATTAATATTTGAAAAAATTAATCAGTTTAGTTTTAAAGGTTCTTTTGAAGGTTGGATTAAAAGATTAGTCATAAACCACATTCTTCAACAGTATCGATCGGAAACATTTTTAAACTTAGTTGATGAAAATATTGCGCAAGAGGTTGAAATTGAATTTGACGAGGATGACATAACCATTGAGTATTTAATGTCTTTAATTCAAGAGTTGCCAAATAGGTACCGATTGGTTTTCAATCTTTATGTTTTAGATGGATATTCCCATCAGGAAATTGCAGAAATGCTTGAGATTTCAACTGGAACATCAAAATCAAATTTGGCAAGAGCCAAAATGAATTTAAAAGAAAAAATAGAGAATAGAACTGATAAAAACAGTAAAAATACTAATTTCCCAAAAGCAAAATGAGCGAGAATAAAAACATAGAAAGACTGTTTCAGGAAAAATTTAAAGATTTTGAGGTCATCCCACAAGAAATAGTTTGGGATAACATTGAAGCGGAATTAGACAAGAAGGAAAAACGAAGAGTTGTTCCGTTTTGGTGGAAACTTTCCGGAATTGCTGCCGCATTACTAATTGGTTTTTTGATTGCAAATGCATTCTTTTTTTCTAACCTAACAGAAAAAAATAATGTTGTTAATCAAGAAAATAAAAATCCAGTTAAAACAAATTCTACGGATAAAGTTGTTCCAAATTCCATAAAAGAAAACACAGCTATTGTGACTTCGGACATAAAATCAACTGACGATAAATCCGAACAAAGTTCTTTAAAATCGGCAACAAATCATTCGGAAAACAATAAGGGAATTGCTTATTCAAATGAAAAAGACAAACCCAAAAATACTGCTACGACTAGCATAAACCAAAAAAAATCAACCAACAATGCTGATTTAAATCAATCCACAATTGCTAGTAATGACCGCATAGTTTCAGCAAATTTGGAGAAAAAAGGAACAGTAATTACTAAAAATAATCTTGTTGAAAATCCTATTGAAAAAGCGATAACAAATCAAGAAAATTTAGTTTCAAAAGACATTCCTAATCCCAAAACTACTTTCGAAAATAAATCAACAGAATCATTTCATTCCAATGAATCCATTCTGGCTGATAAAGACATTAAAAATATTGACACAACAAAAATTGCTGTTGTGACCAATGCGCTGGAAGAATTGCTAAAAGAAAAAGAAGTTAAAAAGAAAGCTGAACCTAAATTAAATAGGTGGCAAGTTGCTACAACTGTTGCGCCTATTTATTTTAGTTCAACTTCTGGTGGCGGTTCTCCTTTGGATTCTAGATTTGAGTCCAATGACAAGGAATTTCAACCTAGTTTTAGTTATGGCTTGGGCGTAAATTATTCCCTCAATAAAAAATGGAGCGTAAGAACTGGCGTAAATGCATTAGCATTAGAATACAAGACGAATAATGTAGTCTTTTTTCAAACCGTAAATGCGCGTCAAATGGAACATGTAAAAAGCAATCTACAAGGTTCGATGATTGAAGTTGATAACAAAAACAACTCTGGTGTACCTGAACTAAATCTTAATTCGGAAGTTATTGAAAAATTTAACGGAAGTATCAATCAAAAAATAGGATATCTTGAAGTTCCAATTGAATTTAGCTATAAATTAATGGATAAAAAATTTGGTATTGATATGATTACCGGATTCAGTTCTTTGTTTTTAAATGAAAATTCCGTTTCTGTTTTATCAAGTGGCGAAACTATAAATATTGGAAGGGCTAATAATTTAAATACTTTTCACTTTAGTGGCAATCTAGGAATTGGTTTTAGATATCGTTTTTGGAAAGCTTTCAATGCCAATGTAAATCCAATGTTAAAATATCAAATGAATACTTTTAACTCCGATTCTGGTAATTTCAAACCTTATGCTTTTGGGTTGTATTCTGGAATTAGCTATACCTTTTAATGCTAGTTGGTTTAGGTTAAATTAGTTAAGTGGTGTTATTGCTTTAGAGTAATAACGTAAAAGAGCGCTTTTGTAAAGTGCTCTTTTTTATTTTTTATAGCATTCTAATTGATTTAAAATTACTTTTCTAACTGCATCTTTTATTATTTTTTTATCCTCTGATTTTTGATTCTTAGTTTCGAAAAAAGAATGAATTTTTACGCGCATTTCACCCGGACTGCCACTAAAAAAAGTGTATGAAAATCTTTCTTTATTGTCGGCAAAAGTAATAGGGACAATTGGTAATTCATGTTCCACTGCCAATCGGAAAGCGCCGTCTTTAAATTCATCCAGCAATATACTTTCGTCATAGGGAACTCCTCCTTCAGGGAAAATACAAATACTCAATCCTTGGTTTATTCTTTTTTGCGCTCTATCAAAAACCGCCATTCTGCTTTTTGAGCTGCTTCTGTCCACCAAAATACAAGTCCGTTTATAGAAAAATCCAAATAATGGAATCTTCGCCAATTCTTTTTTACCCACAAATACAAACGGATTTTTTACTACACTAAGCATCAGCATGATATCTGTCATGGAGGTATGATTTGCAACAAACATATAACTTCCCTCCTCAACAAGTTCTTGCTCTTTTTCAACTTTAGGAATAAATCCCATTCCCAATAGAATGAATTTTGCCCAAATTCTCGCCATGATAAAAAAATAAGGATACCATTTTTCGGAAAGTATGGAAATAAAAAGAAACGGAAACATGACAATAATAGGAATCGCCATTAGAATATAAAACCAAATGCGATAAAGGGTCCAAAAAATAATTTTTACTATTCTCATGATGTCAAATGTAATGAAACATGTGTAAATTTTAATACAAAGGTTTAACTTTGCCTTAAAATTTATTCCAATGTCAAAAATATTAACGGGTATTCAAAGTACAGGCACGCCGCATTTAGGAAATCTTTTGGGCGCCATAATTCCAGCTATTGAATTATCTGAAAAGCCAGCAAACGAATCGTTTTTATTCATCGCCGATTTACATTCGATAACACAAATAAAAAACGGAAAGGAATTACGTCAAAACACCTACAGCACGGCTGCGGTATGGTTAGCATGTGGGCTGGATGTAGCTAAAGTTGTTTTTTATCGTCAATCGGATGTGGTCCAAACGGCTGAATTATCCTGGTATTTGAGTTGTTTTTTTCCTTACCAACGATTAACATTAGCCCATTCTTTCAAAGATAAAGCCGATAGATTGGAAGACGTAAATGCAGGTTTGTTTTCATACCCCATGCTGATGGCTGCCGATATTTTACTGTATGACATCAATTATGTTCCAGTTGGAAAAGACCAATTACAACACGTAGAAATCACTCGTGATGTGGCATCGCGTTTCAATCATCAAATGGGAGAAACCTTTGTAATTCCAGAATCGAAAGTTCAGGAAGACACTATGCTTGTTCCTGGAACCGATGGTCAAAAAATGAGTAAATCGCGTGGCAATATCATCAATATTTTTCTAGATGACAAAGCGTTGCGCAAGCAAATTATGAGCATTGAAACCGACAGCACACCATTGGAAGAACCTAAAAACCCTGATACTTGTAACGTTTTTGCCCTTTATAAATTGTTGGCCAACGAAGCGCAATTGCAAACCATGAAAACCAATTATGCCAACGCCAATAGCGATTTTGGTTATGGTCATGCCAAACAAGCCCTGTTTGAATTAATCCTCGAAAAATTCAAAACCGAAAGAGAAAAATACAATTACTACATGAACCATCTTCCCGAAGTAGATGCCTTACTAAAACTAGGCGCTGCAAAAGCAAGTGTAATTGCTGATGGGGTTTTGCAACGAGTAAGAGAAAAATTGGGATTTGAATAACTATATTGACTCAAATAATTTCCCAGGCAAAGGTCTAATCACCCCTTTTAATTCCATGTTTAAAAGAATAGAGGAAATCCTGAAAATAGGAAAATCACATTCTAAGGCAATCACATCTAGCAATTGTTTTCCGTTTTTTTGAAGGTAGTCATAAATTTTTTGTTCGTCCATTTCAAGCGCAACAAACAGTTGTTTTTGGACGGACTTTGTTGCAATCTCTTCCAATTCCCAATTCAAAATATACACAATATCGGCAGCAGAAGTCAGTAAATTGGCGCGTTGGGTTTTGATTAAGTTATTACACCCCTGGCTATACTTGTCACTAATTCTTCCTGGTACTGCAAATACATCTCTGTTGTAATCATTGGCAATCATGGCGGTAATTAAAGAACCTCCTTTTTCGGCAGATTCTATAACAATTGTCGCTTCACTCATACCGGCTACAATGCGATTGCGACGCACAAAGTTTTCTTTATCGGGATTGGAATTACTCCAAAATTCGGTGAGAAAACCGCCATTTTCTTCCATTTTAGCGACATACTTTTTATGCGTTTTGGGATAAATCTGATTCAATCCATGTGCTAAAACACCTATGGTTTGCAAATTGTTATCCATCGCCGCTTGATGTGCTACGATATCTACGCCATAGGCAAATCCACTAACAATTATTGGATTGAAAACCGCTAAATCTTCAATGAGTTTTTTACAAAAATCCATACCATAGGAGGTAACTTGGCGCGTACCCACTATGCTTATCATCTTTCTGTTTTCAAAATTTATATTGCCTGAAGAAAAAAGCAAAACGGGTCCGTCAAAGCAATGTTTCAATCGATTAGGATAATTGGTGTCTTGGTAGTAAAAAACCGTTATTTTCTCGGATTCGATGTATTTTAGTTCTTGCTCCGCTTTTTCGAAAACAGTTTTATCTTTTAGATTATGAAGCAAAATTGAGCCAATTCCATCTATGGATTTTAAATAATTTGATTTAGATTTAAAAACAGCTTCGGCTGAACCACAATGATTTATGAGCTTTTTGGCAACAATATCGCCTACTCCTTCGATTTTTAATAACGCTAAAATGTGTAATAACTCTGTTGAATCCACGTCTCTAATTTACTACACAAATTAATTGCTTTTTCTTGGATTGTTAATAAATTATCTCATTATTTTTTTGCTGGTCGTAATGTTTTTCTAAATTTGTTGCTATGAAGATTGAAGACTCTATTTCCCAATTATTATACCGTTATCAATGTGTTACCGTTCCAGGATTTGGTGCTTTTCTGACCGAATTTCAGTCGGCGCAATTGCATGAAAGCTCCAATACCTTTTACCCACCCAAAAAACTAATTTCCTTTAATCCTTATTTGAAAAACAATGACGGACTATTGGCCAACCATTTGGCACACGTAGAAAAAATTGGATACGAAGTTGCCGTAAATATTATTCATGACCAAGTTACCACTTGGAAAAACAGCATTCAGGAATTGGGACCGTTTTCACTAAAAAACGTTGGGCAATTTTCATTAAATGCCGAAAGAAATTTAGTTTTTGTTCCTTTTGATCAATTGAATTATTTAAAGGAATCTTTTGGACTAGCTACTTATATTTCTCCTACTGTAAAACGCGAAAATGAAAAAGCTATAGTTGCAACTCAAGAGGAAGAAGAGGCACCAATACCTTTTATTGCAGAGAGAAAAAGTAATTATTCTTATTTAAAATATGCGGCGATTTTTGTGCTTTCAGTTGGAATTACCGGAAGTATTGGTTACAAATTGTATGATAATTATCTAACGCAAGTAGCTCAGGAAACACTAGTAGTAGAAACCAATGTTCAGAAAAAAGTAAATCAAAAAATTCAGGAAGCGACTTTTTTTATTGCCAATCCTTTGCCGGCGGTAACCTTGACTGTTGCCAATGAAAAAATGAATTATCATGTGGTTGCCGGTGCTTTTAGACAAGAAGCCAATGCCGAAAAAATATTTGAAAGCTTAACCAAATTGGGCTACAAAGCCCGAAGAATTGCGCCAAACAAACACGGTTTATTTCCCGTTTTATATGGAAGTTATGCCTCGCTTGCCGAAGCGCAAAAAGCGATGGACACCATTCAAAAAGTGCACAACCCCGAAGCGTGGTTGCTCATTGAAGAATTATAAAATTTATCCCGAACTTCTCGCGATTTTTTATTTACAGTAATTACCTTTGTAAAAAAGATATGACTCCAAAACATCCTTCGGAATCTTTGACAATACTAACCGATTTAGTTTTGCCGAGCGAAACCAATCCCTTGAATAACCTTTTTGGCGGCGAATTATTAGCGCGTATGGACCGAGCTGCGAGTATAGCTGCACGAAGACATTCGCGTAGAATTACGGTTACGGCTTCGGTGAATCACGTGGCCTTTAATCGTGCTATTCCTCTTGGAAGTGTAGTTACTGTGGAAGCCAAAGTTTCCCGAAGTTTTAAAAGTTCCATGGAAATTTATTTGGATGTTTGGGTTGAAGACCGCGAATCGGGGATAAAAACCAAAGCCAACGAAGCCATTTATACGTTTGTAGCCGTGGATGAAACTGGGCGTCCTGTGGAAGTTCCCGCTATTGTTCCCGAAACCGAATTGGAAATCCAACGTTTTGATGGTGCTTTGCGCAGAAAACAATTGAGTTTGGTACTTGCCGGAAAATTAAATCCTCATGAAGCCACGGAATTGAAGGCGTTGTTTGTGTGATATTATAAATTGAAGCACGGATGAAATCCGCACTAACATTTTAACATCTCTACAACCCTAAATTTATTACTTCCAAATAAATCATGAAAACAAAACTAATAATAATCATCCCACAAATAATTTTGCTGATATTCTTATACTTTAATGATTACTTTTTAACCTTGAATATTGGCGACACCTATTATTTAATAAGCTACTTCTACATAGCTCTACTCGTATTCATAGTAATAGACATACTTCTCCTTGTAATAAAAAAGAAAAACCAATTAAATCTTAATAATTATGAATAAAACAATTAATGATTTTAGTTTGGGTTTAGTATTGTGGCAATTAGTATTGCTAACAGTATTTATTTGTCTTGTTTATTTTGCAATTAAAATTTACAAAAAAATAATGAGTAAAAAATAATAGAAAACCACAACCTTAAAAAGCTGTGGTTTTATTTTACATCGACAACCAACTCTGCGGATTGTTATACGTAGTATTTTGAAGAATTAAGAATTTCAAAATTGTTTTTCCGGTATCGCCATTGGTTCTAATTTGTCCAATGTTTTGCTTTGCCGAGACTTTATCGCCTTTGCTTACATTTACTCTACTCAAGTTTTGATACACCGTGAAAAAATCCCCGTGTTGAATCATTACGGCTTTGTTAACGGGAGAAATTACAATAACATTGGTTACTTCTCCGCCAAATACAGCACGCGCATTGGATCCGCCTTCCGTTGTGATTTCCAAACCGCTATTGTGCACTATTAATGTTTTATAAATGGGATGCGGTTGATCTCCAAATCCCAACGTGATGGCGCCTTTTTCAACGGGCCATGGCAATCTTCCTTTGTTGGCTTTGAAGTTATTGGCAATCAATTGCCCTTCGGGAGTTAATACAATTTTTGTGGAGGATTCCGTTGCCTTTGTGGAAGCCGCTGTCACCGATTTTGGATTGGCTTTAGCATTGGCAGCCGCTGTTTTTTTATTGGCAGCCGCAATTGCTTCTCGAATTAATTTTTCAATCTGACGGTCGATAGCTTTCTCTTCTTGTTGCTTTTTCTTGATTTCGGCTGTAATTTTTCCTTTGTCTTTCTTTATTTGATTGGCAATTTTTTCTTGCTCTTTTTTCTCTTTCTCTAGTTCTTGTTTTTCCTTTTCGTTCTCTACAATTAATTTTTCTTTTGCGGTTTTTTGAACTACAATTTTATTGGTATAGCCTGTTAATTGAAAGGATTTACTTTTAATTTCATCGGCTTGCATTTTTCTATAACTGGCATATTGTTTCATGTATTGTGCCCGTTTATAGGCTTGCAGAAAATTTTCAGAAGATAACAAAAACATCGCTCGGCTTTGCTCTGAGCGACTTTTATAAGATTTAGAAATCATCTCGGCGTAGTCTTTTCTTAATTCATCTAAATCGCGATTGAGCTGGTTGATTTTTATTTGGTTAACGTAAATGTCATTCCCCAAAAGTTTGGTTTGCTTTTCGGTAGTTTGAATTAATTTTTCCTTTAATCCAATCTTGTCTTTCTGAATAATCAATTGGGTAACAATGGATTTTTCTTTTTTCTTAACTGATTGTAACAGCTCTTCTTTTTCGCGAATTTCTTCTTGGATTTTGGCTTTCCGCTCCTCTAATTGTTGCTGACTTGGCGGTTGACTCCACATTTGTGATGTTATACAAATAAAAATCAACGTTAAAATGAATTTTGGCATATTGTAATTTATTTATATCTTATCAATAAATATTCTTTCGTAACCTTCCGGAACGCTATAAGGGAAAGTAACTTCTTCGTTAAAAGTTACCGATCTATAATCAATTGAAATGTTTGTTTTATCCTTTTTCTGAATGGCATTAATGTCCAAATGGGAAGGCATTAATGTGTTTGAAAATTCTTGAAAGTTGGAATAGTTCACTTCAAACATTTGCTCTTTTTGTGCTTGAATTATTTGCTGATCTTTGAGTAAAAATTGATCTGGTTCGAAGAAAAAATATTTTTCAGTTATGCTATCGTTATTGCTGAGTTTGTACATTTTATTAATAATATCGTTTGTAAAAACACTTTTGCTTAAATCGTCTATTGCTTCACCTATTAATAGGTTTTGGACTTTGTTAAAATCTAAATCCGTACCAAGCCATTGACTTAGAGACTGATAATCTCCTTCAAAATACGTGTTGTTTATTTTTTCATAATACTTGACTTTATCTGGCGTAATAAGCGCTTTTGCAACCGGAAATCCTAAAACCCTAATAATGACAAGTATCTTTTCGTCCTTCTTAATTTTTATTTCGGCACTAACGCTTTGGGAACTTTTCTCATCTCTATATTTAGCACCTGCACTAATATTTAATGTTGAAAATCCCTTTTTATTTTTATAATTATTTTCAATAATCTTATTTGAAGTCAATTTTTTATTGGCACTGCCTTCGCTCGAAATTGCTTTTGCCTTACATGACACGAGCGTTAGCGCACTGGCGAACCAAAGTAAAAAAACTAATATTGATACTCCTAAACACTTTTTCATTTATGCTGATTTTATTTCAGAATTTCCGTTTTATTTTTTTTGGCTTAATATTAAGTCGTTGGCTTTCGAAAAATACATTTCTTTCTTTTTCATATCACCCAAACCGCTATATGCCTGTCCTAATTGTATGTTGAAATTAATTTCTAAAGCAATATCATCAACAATGAAATCAAGACCCGTTTCCAATACATCAACAGCTTTTTGGTAATTCTCCATCTGATTATTTCCCAAACCTGCATAATAATAAAACTCTGGTTGTGTTGGAAAAAAAGGAATCAGGTTATCTGCTTTTTGTGAGAGAACATCAAATTGTTGCTTTTCGGTATAGGATTGTAATAAAATAATTTGCGTTTCAATATCTTCTCTAGCGTTTTTTAAATGCATTTCAAAATACTTAATTGCTTTGTCCCATTCTTTTTTAGAAAAGAAAAATTTCCCTATTTCTTTAGCAACATCTATCTGCTTATCATTATCAAAATAGGCAATAGCTTTATCTAAATCGGGTTCATATTTTGGATTGTTTTTAGTAAAAATTAAAAACTCATTTAATATTCTATGTTTAATCTTTTGATCTATTTTTTTGCTTGACAAAACAACGTTCATAGCTTTAACGGCATTGTCGCCATCATTATTGTCCAAATGAAATTTAAATAAACTCACTTGTGCCCAATCAGATGTTGGGATTGCTATTTCCAATTTTTTAGCAACTTCTAATGCTTTTTCTTCTTGATTGCTCTGCGAATACAAAAATATCAGCGCAATATAGTTGGATTCTTCTTTTGGAAATTTTTTAATCTGCTCTATAAGATTAAATTTTTCTACGCTTTGATATTTAGAATCTTGCATAATTTGTGCTTTATACAATTCTCTTTTCTCTGATTTCCCAACTTTTTCGTTCAATTCATTAATAAGGTCTAATGCTTTATCAAATTGAAGTGTATTCATATAAAGTGATGTTAAATCTTCCTTATAATCGGCTTTAAATTCTACCAATTTTTGGACAATAATTATGGCTTGATTGTAATCTTGCGTATCATAGCAAACATCATATATTCCAACCCATGCCCATTGATTTTTAGGGTCAATTTTTGTGGCTTTGTCAAAGAATTCGTAGGCTCTTTTATAATCTTTTTGATATAGATAATTTTTACCCAACTCGAAACTAACAACGAAGTTATTGGGTTGTAAATCATCGCATTTTTGTAATGCTGTGATAGCGCGGTCATAGTTTTCCATGCCTTTTTGTTTCAATGATTCGAAAAAAGAATCCTGAAATTCATCATTTGCTAAAGCCACAGCATCGGGTTCGGTTTGAGCTAAAAGCAAATTGGAATTGCAAAGTTGAAAAGCAAAAAAGAAAAAGAAAACTATATTTTTCATTATTAAAACTTCAAATTACTACTCTAAAACAGAATAATCGCCAATACTAATACTTGTAAAATTCCCATCAAAACTCGCATGATTTCCTATCATAGCATTATCCAATGTGGCATTTTTAATGTGTGAGTGATTTTGCACCAAACTATTTTTTATGCTTGCGTTTTGAACATGACATCCATCGCCAAGCGATACATTTGGACCAACAGTAGCATTAATTAAAATTACATCTTTACCAATATAACATGGAGGAATAATCATTGCATTTTCTAATTTGACGTCATAATCCACTAGATGCTCCCCATCGTTGTGTAAAAAGCCCAACATTCTTGAGTTGGTTTCAACGGTTACATTTTTATTTCCACAGTCCATCCACTCATCAACTTTTCCTGGCACAAATTTCATGCCTTTTGCCATCATTTGTTTAATCCCATCATTAATTTGATATTCTCCGCCGTGTATAATGTTGTTGTCTAGCACTAATTGCAATTCGTTTTTCAATACCGTTACGTCTTTAAAGTAGTAAATACCAATTACGGCAAGGTCCGAAACATACGTTGTTGGTTTTTCTACCAATTCCACAATTTCGTTGGCATCGTTTAAATTGATTACGCCAAAAGCTTCTGGGTGTTCTACTTGTTTTACCCAAATAACACTATCGGCAGTTGTGTCTAAATCAAAATCGGCGCGAATTAAAGTATCGGCATAAGCAATAACTGCCGGACCGCTTAAAGAATCTTTGGCACACATAATCGCATGACCCGTCCCTAAAGCTTCATTTTGATAATAAATAGTTCCTTTAGCCCCCAATTTTTGAGCTATTGCAATTAATTCTTCTTCTACTTTTTTACCAAAACTTTCATGAATAATAAAAGCTACTTCTTCAATATCCTGATTTAATACTCCGGCTATATCTTCAACTAATCGATGCACAATGGGTTTTCCTGCAATGGGGATTAATGGTTTTGGGATAGTTAATGTGTGAGGACGAAGACGTGAGCCACGCCCAGCCATGGGTACTATTATTTTCATTTTTTTGTTTTTAACTGTTTCCTTGATTTAAGCACTTCGACTGCGCTCAGTGTGACAAACTGTTTACTGAGACTGAAAACGGCCAACTACTTAACTCCAGTGCTTCCAAATCCGCCTTCGCCACGTGAGGTTTCAGACAATTCTTGAACTTCAATCCATTCGGCGCGTTCGTGTTTGGCAATAATGAGTTGTGCAATTCGTTCTCCGTTTTCTATAACGAAATCTTCATGGGATAAATTTACTAAAATCACCCCAATTTCTCCGCGATAATCGGCATCAACTGTTCCTGGAGAATTGAGAACGGTAATGCCTTTTTTGGCAGCGAGTCCACTTCTAGGCCGCACTTGCGCTTCATAACCAATGGGCAACTCGATAAAGAGTCCCGTTTTCACTATCGTTCGCTCTAATGATTTTAATACTATGGGGGCCAATAGATTTGCCCGTAAATCCATTCCTGCCGAGGCAATGGTCTCGTAATTGGGTAAATCGTGTTGTGATTTATTGATGATTTTTATGGTCATTATTTTGTTGTTCTTTTTATAATTTTAAGTAAGGTTTCTTTTTCATTGTAATAAATGAAGTATAAAAAAATGGATAATAATCCGATTTTTATGAAAAAATTTTCTCTAACATAGGGAAGGTAAAATGCAATCGCAGAAAACAAAACGCTTAATGATAAATAGGCGAAAATTCGTTTCATGTCATAAGGAATAGGATATTGATTTCTCCCTAAATAATAGGATATAATCATCATACTGCCGTAGGCTGCTATTGTTGCAATGGCCGAACCATAATAGCTTATTAATGGGATTAATAAAAAGTTTAAGACCAATGTTACAATTGCGCCGACTATAGAAATATAGGCTCCAATTTTGGTTTTATCTATAAGTTTGTACCAAACTGACAAATTGGTGTAAATACCCAGAAAGAAATTGGCAAACACGATTAGTGGAACGACTTTCATAGCATCCCAATATGTTTTATTATCCAATAATATCAGCTTTAATAAATCCGCGAAAACGATAACGCTAAGGGAAATAAATGATCCGAAAATAACAAAATATTTAGTTATTGTAGCATAGGTTTGAGGGGCATTTTCATTACTAGCATGGCTAAAAAAGAAAGGTTCAATACCAAGCGAATAAGCGGTTCTAAACAAGACCATGAACAGCCCCAACTTATAACAAGCCGAGTAAGCTCCAACTTCAGATTTAGCAATACCTGCCGGAAGTAATTTCCCTAGAAGGATTTTATCAAAATGCTCGTTTACCGCAAAAGCTAAACCAGCAATTAAAATTGGCAAACCATACTGCATCATTCGTTTCCATATCACCTTATCTATTTCCCAATTAATAGTGAAATAATCAGGAGATAAAACAATAAAAGTCAATAAGCTCGATATTAAATTAGCAATAAAAATGTAGCCTACCTGAAAGTTATTAATGTAAATGGACGCAAAAGTTCCATCCGGATTTGACTCAGCAAGGTTGGGCAAAAACAGTAAAAAGAAAAAATTTAAACCTAAATTAACCGCTACGTTTCCTATTTTTATTGCGGCATAACGCATTGGTCGTTGATGCGCTCTGAGTTTTGAAAAAGGAATAACCACTAGGGAGTCTAAAACTAAAATCCAGATAGAATAGGTAATATATTGCACATCCACATTGGCGTAAAGCGCTAATGTATTTCTGGATAGCAAACCTATAAATAAAAAAACTATTGAACTCCAAAATATAGAAATTGTAGCGGTAGAAACTACTTTTTTCTTATCTATTTCTGAATTGTAAAATCTAAAAAAAGCCGTTTCAAAACCATAGGAAAGAACTACGTTAAAGAAAACCATCCATGCTAAAACTGTAGTCAAATCTGCATAGTCAGCTCGGTTTGGGAGTACATTAGTATAAAGACGCACCAAAAAGAAACTCAACATGCGCGGAAGCACCATGGCCAAGCCATAAATGGCAGTTTGTTTGAAAAGATTTTTATATAAACTCAAAGTGACTTCATTAGTTATTGCAGACAAAAATAGTTAATTTCTTGGTCTTGCTGATGGATAAGCAATAAGTTCTTTTTCTTCGATACCAACAATTTTGTAAAACAAATTTTGTTTTTTTGTAGTGTATTCTAGAACCGCTTCATTAGGCAGCAAAGTGTATTTGGGGTTTTTACTAGATGCGGTTTGATCCTTATTCGAAATATTATTGTTTAGAAGCAATTCTTTCTTGTTGGATTTTTGATAAAAGTAGGCCGCAATAACTGTGTCATTTAGTTTTTGACAAACCGCAACTTGGTTTTGAAAATAAATTTTTTGAGGGATGATTTCACTTGATAATGGTTTTTTAAATTTAATAAAAAAGTTGGTTCCACTTCCCGTAAGTTCTTGTCCTCCAATCCATTTTTGAAAATAGATACTTTCTATTTCTTGGGGAAAGGCTACCGTTTTTTGTTTTTTTGTTGCGCAAAAGGACATGCATAAAACAACTGCAAAATAAAAATTTCCTTTAATTAAGTGTTTCATTATTTTTCTTGTTAAGGCAGCGCTCCTTTGTTTAAAATCGTAATAATTTATATTAAGTTAAGTTCTTTAACTTCCGATCTCATTGCTGTGAAATTGGGTTAAAATTACTAAAAAAAGAGGCACGCAATGCGTGCCTCTTTTAAATAATATTGAATTAAAACCATCCTTTCAATGCTTCGCCAATTTGAAGATTTGAAAAAACTTTCGTTTTTTCTTATCCTTTCAAAGCTTCTGCTCCACCAACAATTTCAAGGATTTCATTGGTAATAGAAGCTTGACGTGCTTTATTATAAGTCAATTTCAATTGGTTTCTTAAATCCGTTGCGTTATCTGTTGCTTTGTGCATAGCGGTCATGCGAGCGCCGTGTTCCGAAGCAAAGGAGTCTCTGATGGATTTGTATAATTGGGTACGTAATGATTTTGGAATCAATGTTAAAACAATTTCTTCTTTAGAAGGTTCGAAAATATAATCCCCAGTAGAAGCTGGTTTATCCGATTTTATTGGAGCCAATGGTAAAAATTGTTCCGTTTGCACGATTTGTGTAGCGGCATTTTTAAATTCATTGTAAACCACTTCAATTTTATCATAATCACCAGCAACAAATTTATCCGTTAGTGTTTGTGCAATTAGGGATGCATTATCAAAAGTTAAATCATCAAAAATCGGACTTTCATTAGCAACAACCGAAAACGTTTTACTTAAAATATCGTTTCCTTTTTTCCCAATAGCAAAAACATCTACTTGTACGTCTGCATAAAATGCAGCACGAAGCTTTACTTCTTTAATTACGTTGGTATTAAAAGCACCGCATAAACCTCTATTTGAAGTTATTGCTACTAGTAACACTTTTTTGATTTCACGTTGTTTGGTAAATTCTCCTCCAGCATCTCCATCAAGAGTTGCAGAAAGATTTTGTAATAATTCCGTTAGTTTTTCGGCATAGGGGCGCATTGCTGTAATAGCATCTTGTGCTTTTTTCAACTTTGCGGCAGAAACCATTTTCATCGCCGATGTGATTTGCATCGTAGATGAAACGGAAGTAATTCTATTACGGATTTCCTTTAAGTTTGCCATTTGTTATTGTTGTTGGTTGTTGGTTGTTGGTTGATGGCATCGGATTCCGACAATTATCAACCAATAACCATCAACTAAAATTAATTATATTTTGCTGAAATTTCTTTAGCTGCTTTTTCTAAAACATCGGTAATATCATCAGTGAATTTACCTGCTTTTAAAGCATCTAATGTATCTCTGTTTTTATTATTCAAATATTCGATAAAGTCTTTTTCAAATTCCTTTACCTTGTTTACCGGAACACTTCTCAATAAGTTTTTAGAACCCGCGTAGATAATAGCAACCTGATCTTCTACTGTATATGGATCATTAACTGCTTGTTTCAATATCTCAACGTTTCTTCTTCCTTTTTCAATTACGTTCAAAGTAACCGCATCCAAATCGGAACCAAATTTTGCAAACGCTTCCAATTCACGGAATTGTGCTTGGTCTAATTTTAAAGTACCCGCTACTTTTTTCATCGATTTAATTTGTGCATTTCCTCCCACACGAGATACCGAAATACCTACGTTAATCGCTGGACGAACTCCTGAGTTAAACAAATCTCCGTCCAAGAAAATCTGTCCGTCAGTAATCGAAATTACGTTAGTTGGAATATACGCAGAAACGTCTCCAGCTTGTGTTTCAATAATTGGCAAAGCGGTCAATGAGCCACCTCCTTTTACAATCCCTTTTAATGAATCGGGTAAATCGTTCATGTTTTTTGCGATTCCATCATCCGCAATTACTTTACATGCTCTTTCTAATAAACGAGAGTGTAAGTAAAAAACGTCTCCAGGATAAGCTTCACGTCCTGGTGGTCTTCTTAATAAAAGAGAAACCTCGCGATACGCTACCGCTTGTTTTGATAAATCGTCATAGATAATCAAAGCTGGACGACCAGAATCTCTAAAATATTCTCCAATGGCTGCGCCTGCAAAAGGAGCATATACTTGCATTGGAGCTGGATCGGAAGCATTAGCAGCAACGATAATGGTATATGCCATTGCGCCTTTTTCTTCTAACATTTTTGCAATTCCTGCTACTGTTGACGCTTTTTGTCCAATAGCAACATAGATACAAAATACAGGTTTTCCTGCATCGTAAAATTCTTTTTGATTTAAGATGGTATCTATACAAACGGTAGATTTACCTGTTTGACGGTCACCAATAACCAACTCACGTTGTCCACGACCAACTGGTATCATCGCATCAATAGCTTTTACACCTGTTTGTAATGGTTCGGTAACGGGTTGACGGAAGATTACTCCAGGAGCTTTTCTTTCCAATGGCATTTCGTATAAGTCACCACCTATTGGTCCTTTTCCATCAATTGGGAAACCAAGTGTGTTCACTACACGCCCTACCATTTGTTCTCCTGCTTTTAGAGACGCAATACGTTGCGTTCTTTTAGCTGTTGAACCTTCTTTAATTCCAGTTGACGGTCCTAAAAGTACTACCCCAACATTGTCTTCTTCAAGATTCAAAACGATTCCTTCAAGACCATTGTCGAATTCTACCAATTCACCATATTGAACATTTGAAAGCCCATAAACACGAGCAATTCCATCTCCAACTTGAAGTACTGATCCAACTTCTTCTAAAGTAGCACCAGATTCAAATCCTTCTACTTGCTTTCTTAATATTGCTGAAATCTCAGCAGGTTTAATTTCCGCCATAATTATTTATAAATAACTAGTTACTTAATTCTCTTTTTAATACTTGTAATCTGTTGGCAATAGAAGCATTGTATTGCTTATCGCCTATTCTTAAAATAAATCCGCCAATGATGGATGGATCTACAATGTTTTCAATAGTAATTTTTTTATTGGAAAGCGTTGCAATTTTTGCTAAAACTTTAGCTTCTAAAGCCGCATCCATAGCAATCGCCGTAGTCACTTTAGCAGTTTCAACATTATTCAATTCATCAAATAATTTATTGTATTCCGAAGTAATAGCTCCCAGAATCTCAAATCGTTTGTTTTCGAATAATAAACGGAAAAGACTTGTAGTTACAGCATTTACATTTGCAAAAACTTCCAATAAAACCGATTCCTTTACCTCAACTTTTGTTGTTGGGTTTTGAATAAAAGTACTCAATTCTAAGTTTTCTTTTATTGTAGAACCGATAGTAGTCATATCCTTATTGACCGCTTGAGCAACACCTTTTGAGTTTGCGATATCAAGGATTGCTTTTGCGTAACGAATTGCTGCTCTTGTACTTGCCATATTAGTTTAGTTTAGCATCACCCAACATTTTCTCAACCAATTTTGCTTGAGCTTCTTTGTTTGATAATTCGTCTTTCAATAATTTTTCAGCGATTTCAATAGACAGACTAGAAACTTTTTCTTTCAATTCGGCAATAGCTGCATTTTTTTCGCTGTTGATGGCTGCTTTGGCTTGCTCAATCATTTTTTGACCTTGGATTTGAGCATCATTTTTTGAATCAGCAATAATCTTTTCTTTCATTTCACGTGCTTCTTTCAACAAAGTATCACGCTCTAATCTTGCTTCTTGCAAAATACGTTGGTTATCCGATTGCAAATTTTGCATTTCTTTTTTTGCATTGGCTGCAGAAAGCAAGGCGTTTCTAATTCCGTCTTCTCTTTCATTCACTGCATCCAAAATAGGTTTCCAAGCAAATTTTCTTAATAAGAAAATCAATCCTACGAAAATTAAAGTCTGCCAAAAAAACAATCCAAACGAAAAATCATTAATTAACTTTTCCATAATTATATATCTGTTTTAATACTGTATTATTTAATAATAAAACAATAGTTACAACCAACCGTTGTAACTATTGTAATTTTTACTAGTTTACTGCAAACAAAGCTGCGAAACCAATACCTTCAACAAGCGCTGCTGCAATAAGCATCGCTGTTTGAATTTTACCAAAAGATTCTGGTTGGCGAGCAATAGCGTCCATTGCTGAACCACCAATTCTACCAACACCAATTCCAACTCCGATAACTACTAACCCTGCTCCAACGATTTTAGGAATTTCCATAAAAATATGTATTAAAAATTAAACATTCTTTGTTAAGGCATATGGCAAAAGCCATTAGCCATTAGTGATGAGCTTCTTCTTCGTGATGATGCTCTTGTACTGCCGAACCAAAATAAAGTGCCGATAGTATTGTGAAAATATAAGCCTGTAAAAGGGCAACCAAAATTTCTATCATTGAAATTGCAAATGACAATACAAATGACAAACTGCTTCCTATCCAACTTTTGAAAATAAACATTAAACCAATTAAACTCATCAATACAAAGTGACCGGCAAACATATTGGCATACAAACGAATCATTAATGCAAAAGGCTTAATGATTAAACCCATAAGTTCTATAGGCGCCAAAATGATTTTCATTGGCAATGGCACGCCTGGCATCCAGAATATGTGTCCCCAATAATTTCTATTGGCTGATAAGTTTGTAATTAAAAAAGTGACAACCGCCAAACCAAAAGTAACCGCAATATTTCCGGTAACATTGATTCCTAGTGGTGTTAATCCAAAGATATTTAAAAACCAGATAAAGAAAAACACGGTCAATAAATGGCTCATGTATTTTTTATAATGCTTTTCTCCAATGTTGGGAATGGCTATTTCGTCACGAACAAACAATACAATAGGTTCGAAAAAGCGCCCTGCGCCAGTAGAAATACCTCCGTTTTTGGGAAATGATTTTGCCAAACCCGAAAACAATAAAAACATTAACAACGCTACAACCATAATGCTTAGGACGCTTTTCGTAATTGAAAAATCTAAAGGGGCAACATTGGTTGGGTGATGTTCATCGCCGGTTAAAGTTCCTGAAGCATCTGTTTTATATATTCTTTCGTGGTGTAATTTGTAGAAATTCCCATTGGATTCGGCTACGGCTTCCCCATGATTGAATTTAGAAGAAGAAAAAACCTGTATTCCATTATCCCAAAGGATTATTGGCAATGGAAAACCATAATGTGCTCCTGATTCTTTGTCTTCAAAAATAGAAAATTCATGTCCGTCAAGAACGTGGTGATTTTTTACTTCCTCAATTTGTTCTCTAATTTTAGCTGTTTCATCTGCTGGTTCTGAAACTTTTTCTTTAGAAACAACTGCAGTTTCAGTAGTTGTTTTAGTAGTATCTGAAACCGTGTTTGCGGCGCCAAATAATGGTAGACATGCAATTAAAAATACTATTATAATTCTAAGTGGTTTGTTTGAAAACACCATATACGTTGAATATCTTAATTTTTACTTTCTGAAATTTGGTGCAAAAGTACAATATAAATTATTATATAAAAGTATAAGTTTTATTTTTTTTGGTGGTTTTGTCAATTTAGAAGACGTTTAATGCTTCTTGTTTAAGATTCTAATAGTTACAACTGTTTCTATTGCTAAAAAAACAGCAAATATGATAAAAAAGTTGATTTTCTGAATTGCAACATTTGGATTTCCGCTATGCAAAATTGGAGATAAAACAGTATAAGCAATACCCATTTTAATGCACGTGACTAATAGAAAAACATAGCCAACATTTTCATGGCTTTTGTCTTTTACTTTTATCAAAATATAAAGTATAATTAACGAACAGATGCTGAAAAACCCATATATTGCTTCAACCGAAGTATGGAAGTTTTGAAATTTAGGGTTATTGATGTTAAAATAAAAAAATAATTTATGTAGAAGATACGCGAAAATTGCAATTACAATAACTTCTAAAATGGGCTGATATTTTTTTAATTTCATGATTATTCGTCCATTTTGTTTATCTCTTTTAACTGTCGATTGATATTGTAAAAAGCGATAGCAACACCTATAAGCGTTACGATTTTAATAAAAACATTATTCGTGTTTGGGAATTTTTGATCGAGCCAATTGCCCAATAGTGAAAAAAGAAAAATAATTATTCCCATTTGTATGGGAATATTAATGAGTAACAACCATTTATTATTAGTTCGCTTCTTCGGGTTTTGATTGTCCATCAATTGTAATTTGCTTCACATTGGTTTTCATTACGCAACTTGCACTAAAATCAGCACCTGGTTCAACAGATAGTTTTCCGCAAATAACTTCGCCAATAATACTTGCTTTTGATTTGACATTGAGTATTTCTAAAACTTGTATTTTTCCTTCAAATTTCCCTTCAATATCCGCACTTTTACATAAAATATCCCCTTTTACGCTTCCTGCTGGACCAATAACGATTTTCCCTTTGGATTGAAAATTTCCTATCAAATGACCATCTAATCTAAAGTCGGCAGGCGAATTAATATCCCCTTTTATGCTCGTTCCTTCAACAATTCTATTTGTTTTTCCTAAAAGATCCGTATATGATTTTGGGCTTTTTTCAAACATTTTGTTATTATTTTTTAGGGTGTTCTTGATTCTCCGGAGATGGGGGTAATCCTGAGTTTTTTTCATCTTCGCTCTGCATGTCTTTTTTATTTTCTATTGAATTTTGACCCTCTTCTGAAGGTTTGTTTTCATTTGTTTGTTTATTATTTAAAGTAACCGGTTTTGGCTCAACTGCTTTTTCAAATGTACCGTCCCAATTAGGTTTAGGAGCATTGTCATCAAATTTTCCTGCTAAATAATCCTCTATATTTTTTTTAATCTGAACAACCAAATAATTTTCTGAAGAGATAATAATTGGTTTATCTTGAATTTTATAATCTTTATAATCTTTTAAAATTGCCGTAATCCCTTTGGCAAAATCTTCAGAATTCATTCCGTGAATTACCACAAAATTATCCGTCATTGTATAGATGTCAAATGAAGTTGTAAGCTTGCCCAAACTTCTATCGGCAATGAATTTTTTAATTTTTTCTTGAAGAATTTTTGTGTTTTTATCTTCCAGACTTATTGCTTTATAGAGAATTTTCCAATTTGTAGAGTCATCAGTAGTCAATTGTAATGCTTCTAATTTGGGGATATTAACGGACAGTAGCGTTTCGGCTTTTTTGCCTTCTTCGCTATTTATATAATTTAAAGCCACAAAATTAAGTGCTTTTTTGTATTCCCCCAATCCGCTTAATTTACCAATTACATTTGCTTTTAACAATTCGAATTTCGGCACTAATTCCTCTCCTGTATATTTGTCTATTGCCAAAGTTAAATTAGCAAAAACGGCTCTGTATTCTCCATTTTGATATTGTTTGTATAGGCTATCATATACTGCTTCGGGAGAATCACTTGAATTTGCAGATGTAGTTCCCGAGCTTAGTATTTGTGCATAACGAGAATCTGGATATTGCAAAATGATTTTGGCTTTCATGGCTTCCGCTTTGTTTTTATCCAAGATCTCATAAAGCTTGTACAAATTATACATGGAAGGTAAAATTAATCGCTCTTCGGGATTGTTTTTTAATAATTGTTCCAATTTATTAACTGCCAATTGGTATTCTTTGAATTTCTCTTTATAAATTACTCCTAGTTGATAATAAGCAAAATTTCGTTCTTTGCTTATACTGTCCATTTCTGTTTGAGATTTTGATATTTGATTTATGTAAAAATCGGAAGTGTATTTATCCTCTTCTTTAGCATGCTCTTCGTCCTTTTTTTTCTCATCGGCAAGATCTTCCTTATTTCCTTCTTTGCTGTCTTCTTTGGTTTTTGTCAAAGAAGAAACTCTCCAATTGTCTTGCAAGGTCCTACTTCCCCAATTTTTCTTATATTCCGATTTACCTAAAGCAACTGTATTTGGATTATAAAAATAGAAATTACCCTCTTTCCCCGAGGAAACAGGATTTGTATTTAATGATGAAGACATGTTCTTTTTACCAGAACTGTTTTCGCCATCTTGTGCGTTTAATTGATTTTCCGCCGATTCTTTGCCTCCGGTATTTTCAGCTATTCGGGCTTGTTTTTGAGCTAATAGTAATTTTGTTTTGTCTTTCTTTTTGAGTTTTTCGATGTACTCATCATAATATTTAACTCTTTCGATTTCCGACATATTAAACACCGAAATGATACTGTCATTTCTTTGCGCAATGCCTTCATATTTAATTACGTCTTCAAGATTGGCTCTTTTTTTAGTTATTAAATTGAACTCTCTAGTACGTGGTTGTAAATACACTAAAGTGCTATCAAAATATTTTTCTGCCATAACATATTTGGCATTATTGAAATAAATGTCAGCAATGTTTCTATAATTAGAAGCTATTAAATACGTATCGGAAGTTTTCTTTTTTAATGAAGTATTGTAATGTTTATTGGCTTGTTCGAAGTTATTTTGCTTGCCATAAAACAATCCCATTTGATGATGCAACACATCCAAATAAGGGCGATTTTCCCTATCTTCTAACAAATCTCTAAATTTTTTCAGGAAAGCAATCGTATCTCCTTTTTCAAAATCAAAATATTGGGCTTGTCTCGCATGGGCTTGAATTACATATTGTCTAGCCGATTTCCTATTCATATTAATAACCGATTGATACATCACAAAAGCACTGTCTTTGTAATTCAACTCTTCATAAAGTTGGGCAAGAATAAATCGATATCTTGCTTTTTCTTCGTTAGATTTTGAAAATTCTGTAGCGATTTTTAATTTAGAAACGGCACTGTCTTTTTCTTCTAAATTCAAGAATGCCTGTGCTAAAGTGGCATTGGCATCCGCAAAAATTTGATCTTTAAATTTGATTTCTTTTAATAATTTATTGAGGTTATTTACCGCTAATGCATCATTGTCTAAACGCATATTGGTTTTTTCTCTCCAAATTTTTACTTCGTAAATTTTATCGCTTTTTGGATATTTGTACAAAACATAGTTAAAAGCTTCAAGTGCAGGAACAAATCTTTGATCGTAGTATCTTGCTTTTCCAAGCATTAGATGCGCTTCATCCATTTGAGGATTTTTCTCCGAACCTTTAATGTTCATGGAATGTTTTTGAATAGCTTTGATGGATTTGGTTTCTGCACGGTCAAAATTGGCATTTTTATTTTCTCCTGGCAGTAGTTTTTCTTCTGAAACTTGCATTCTTTCTACAGGAATTCTTTCCCAAAAATTGTCGTGATATTGAGATTTTAAATCTGCAATGCCTTTGTCTAGTGCAATTCCACCGTTATACAAAATATTGTATTTAGTGCTTAATGCATGAGTGTTTCTAGAAACAAAATTGTTTTTTTTGACAGAACAGGCAATCAAAAGAAATAAAAATCCTAAAAAAAATAAATATTTTATAGTATTGGTTTTCAAAGTAAAACGTTTTTAATATTAACTCAAAAAAGCTAATTATAGTATAACTAACGGGTAAAAATACGTTTCTTTTTGATATGGAAAAAAATTAAACAGCAAAAAATGCTTCTAATTCTTTTAAAGTTTCGGGAGAAGTTTGGATGTCCTTCACAATTTCGCCTTTATTTAATACCACAATTCGGCTACAAACCTCAACGGTGTGCACTAAATCATGGCTTGAAACTAATACGGTGACATTGGGATCCTCAGATAAATCTTTGATGATTTTTTTTAATCGATTCACAGTTGTCGGGTCCAGATTTGCAAAAGGTTCATCCAAAATTACTACTTCGGGATTGCCAATTAAAGCAGCGATAATACCAACTTTCTTTTGATTTCCTTTGGATAAATCACGAAGATATTTTCTGTTTTGAAGTATTTCACCATTAAAAAATTCTTCGTGTTTGGATAAAAGCATGTCCACATCGGCTTTATTTTGATCACGCAAATCGCCAATAAAATAAAAATATTCTTCGGCGGTTAAATACCCAATTAGAAAACTCTCGTCAATGAAAGCTGCCGTGAAAGGTTTCCATGTTTCACTTGTATTTACTCGAATTTTATTCGTTTTTATATACCCTGTGCTTGGCTGAATTAAATCGAGAAGTAAGCTGAAAAAAGTTGTTTTTCCAGCTCCATTATTTCCAACTAATCCAAAGCTTTGTCCTTTTGGAATATCTAGATTTGAAATATTTAAAACTTGAATTCCTGCAGTATATGTTTTTGAAAGATTGCTTACTTGTATCATTTTTTAAAAAGTTTGAAATTTTTATATATAAAATTTAACGTTAATTCTTCTGTTTATAAGCTGCAATAGTTGCATATTTTTCTGATTTGTAGATTTTCTCTATTAATTCAAATACTTTATTCCTAAAAGCAAATCCCAAGACTCCAGCAGAAGCAACAAAAATTAATCCTGTTTCAGGACTGTAAACATAATAACCTAAGGCATATAAACCCATTGGCAATAACAATTTTGGTAATGAAATCAACATGGTTCTTACATTAAATGCTTGCTTATTACCAAAAGCTCCTTTGGCTTGAGATAAATCTATTGGGGTTTTTACAAAGGCTCCGGCCAATAAAACTAAATGTGAATTCACTCCTATATTAAAAATCGCTCCAACAACAATTAGCATATAAATCTGCCAACCAAAATACAAATAAAAGGAAGCTATGATTGTTGAAATAACCGTAGCGATAACCATCAACCACCATTTTGAACTCAAATATTCTTTGTATTGAATGTTTTGGCTCATCATCAATTGGTAATATGAACTATCCCAACTTGGTACAAATTGTCCAAACGTGAAAAGGAAACCCCCTGTAACAAATATCCCGGCAAACACTTGCATTGCTGGACTTTGATAGGCTTCAATAGAATTGGTAAAAAATAATAAACCATAAAAGATGAAAACCACACTCATTATTAAAGTCGTTCTTGATCGTTTGTTTCTTCTTAATAATCGAATGTCATTTTTTAGGAAAGTCCCTAACGTCCCAAATTGGTTTAACCACGTATAATTTTCGGTTTTGGCTTCATCGCTTTTTTTGGCTAAACCCGTATCAATATTCAGATTGCTTTTGAAATGCATGAAGGCAAAATAAAACAACGCAATAGCTAGAAGTATTGGGAAAACGAAAACAAAATTAGTCGTATAAAAAGACTGAAAAAAGGGTCCGGTATATGCTGTAATGTCGAAAAAATTATAATATTGGGACAACGCAACACAAGCAATAATTAAAAGTACAGGGTAGAAAAAACTGTCTTTGTTGTTAATTAAAACGTTGGTGAAATTATTAGCATAAATCATCGCCATAACTCCCAAATGCCATAACAAAACATGAGCAACCGAATAGCCATTCATTAGCAATACAATAGTAAACGGAATAAAGAAAAAAGCATGAAGCAAGTTGAAGAAAGAAATCCCTGTTTTCCCCAATGTAAAATGCACAATGGTATTACGTTTTATGGGCAAGGTTAACAAAGGCTTTATGTTCATTACCGGCATTTTTTGAAAAAAATAACGAATAACTAAATCCCCAAGAAAATAATAAACAATAAATTTATTAATGGTTATTAATGGTTCCAAATGGGCCTCTTCTTTAATCAAAAAGAAAACGCCAACTCCGGCCAAAGTAAAAATAGTAATAAAATATAAAGCCACCAATCCCATTATGATTTTCATGGCAATGTTAGTCCCTAAACTTGCAGAACGAATAAAAGATTTCCATTCAAGAATAATGAAATGTTTGAACATGTTGGTTGTTTTAGGTTTTAAAAATTAGTTTATAAATGTAGTAAAATGTTACAAATGTTTTGAAATTTATAAATCAGTATGATTTATTATCTTTGCAAAAAATAATACTACATGTCTTCCTTTTATAAATTACAAATCAAAGAAGTTAAACACGAAACTCCAAATGCGGTTTCTGTACTTTTTAATGTTCCCACCGAATTAAAAGCAAATTATAAATTCACTGCTGGACAATATATCAACTTGAAATTAACCCTCGACGGGAAGGAAATTCGTCGTGCCTATTCCATTTGTTCTTCACCCGATAGTGGTGATTTACGGATTGCTATCAAATCCGTGAAAAACGGAAATTTTTCAAAATTTGCCAACGAAAATCTCAAAGCGGGCGATATTATTGAAGTAGGATTACCCGAAGGAAACTTCATTTTTGAACCTAACTTCACAAATCTAAAAAACTATGCAGCTTTTGTTGCTGGTAGCGGAATTACTCCCGTTATTGCTATTTTAAAAACCGTTTTGAAAAACGAACCTAATAGTTCTTTTGTATTGGTTTATGGCAATAAATCTCCGGATGAAACCATTTTTTATCAGGAACTTCATGACTTACAATTACAATATGTGGGTCGCTTTTTCGTGCATTATGTCTATAGTCAAGCCAAAGTGGATGGCGAACTTTTTGGCCGCATTGAAAAATCAACCGTTAATTTTGTGATGAACAATAAGCACAAAGAAAAAAAGTTTGATAAATTCTATTTATGTGGTCCGGAAGAAATGATTAACCTGGTTTCAGGTGTTTTAAAGGAACATAATGTTGCGGATAAAAATATCAAATTTGAGTTATTTTCTTCTTCCAAAGAAAATGCAGCGGCCAGTTCGCTTGAAGGACACACAAAAATTACCATAATGGTTGATGATGAAGAAACCACCTTTGAAATGTCTCAAAAACAAACAGTGCTCGAAGCCGCTTTAAAACAAGGAATTGACGCACCTTATTCTTGTCAAGGAGGGATTTGTAGCAGTTGTTTGGCGCGTATTACTGCCGGAACTGCAGAAATGAAGAAGAATTCCATTCTTACCGATGGTGAAATCGCCGAAGGTTTAATTTTAACCTGTCAAGCACATCCGACCTCAGCGGAGATTTATGTGGATTATGATGATGTATAGTTAAAATAAAGAGATCGCTTCCAACTATGGGCGTTTTTCTATTTTATGGAAGAAGCTATTTTTTCAACAATAGTTTCTGGAGAAATGGTTCGCATGGCATCTTCATATCCTTCCACTTTTTTATTTCCATATACTGACGTTGGCAAGAAAGGATATTGTTTTCTATCAGACAATAAACAATTTTCCAACGGTTGATTGAAAGGCGCAAAGCCTGCATAAGGATGCGTTGCTCCCCAAAGTGTAATGGTTTTTACTCCAAGCATGGCGGCAATATGTGCATTCCCACTGTCCATAGAAAGCATAATGTCCAGATTAGAAATAAGCTTTAGCTCTTCTTGAAAAGAAATTTTACCCGCAATATTGATTACATTTTCTTTTCCTTTTGCAAGTATATTTAGCTTATCGATTTCTTTATTTCCACCACCCAAAAGAAAGATTTTATAGGCACTGTTATTTGCTAAATCGTCGATAATCCTTTGCATTAAATCCTGAGGATATACTTTACTTTCGTACTGAGCAAAAGGAGCAATTCCAATCCATTTTAGATTGTTTTTTTCTCCTGAAATAAATAAAATGTCTTCCGATAAAATGTCTTTTTCTGGAAATTTAGGATGAGATAGATTTATTGTGAAACCAAGTTTTTGGAATGTAGCAACATGTCTTTGAATCATTGTTTTTAATGGTTCGAAAACTTTGTTTTGGGAGCGCGTCAGTGCTTTTTTTTCTGCTCTTCCTTTATCCGTAAAAGCAACTTTTTTTCCGCTTAAAGCAAATAAATTTCTAACTATCTTGGAACGTAGTACATTGTGTAAATCGGCAACAGCATCAATATTCAATTGTTTTAAATCCCAGAATAATCTAAGCAGCCCAAAAAATCCTTTGTGACGCTTTTTTACATCAACCGCAAAGAAATTCATATTGGGTATCTCATCAAAAAAAGGTTTGAAAAAAGGACGCGTGACAAAAGTAATTTTGACATCCAGATTCTGCTCTGCAAAAGCCTTAATAACAGGAACTGTCATGGCAACATCTCCCATTGCGGAGAGTCGAATAACGGCAATATGTTTTATTTTTTTTGACAAAGTATTGTCGGAGATTATTTTTTTTTCTGATACAAAATAGGATTCAAATCATCATCATTGTACATTTTCATTTGTTTGTACACTTTCATGAATTTATCACCGTTTTCAATATCTGTCAACAAATCATCAATAGCAGTTGACAAATCGGTTCTTTGTTCCAATAAAACATTTAGTTTAACTTGGCATTTGTCTCTATGTTCTTGTGAAGCTTCAGCGCGATTAACTTCTTCATTCATGTGATAAATTTTCAGAGCCAAAATAGATAATCTGTCTATAGTCCAAGCAGGACTTTCTGAATTAATTTTGGCTGAAGGCTTTACCGTTATATGTGCATATTTTTGAAGAAAATAACTGTCAATATATTCCACCATATCAGTTCTTTCTTGATTGGAAGCATCTATTTTTCTTTTTAAAGTCAAAGCGGCCACGGGAGCAATATTGGGATCACGGATAATATCCTCAAAGTGCCATTGCACTGTGTCAATCCAATTTTTAAAATACAACAAATGTTCTATTTTTTCATTTGGATACGGATTATTTATGGGTTGATCTACGCTGTCATAAACGTGATAATCCTTAATACTTTGTTCAAATATAGAATAGGCAAATTTTGAAAACATACATTTAAATTTTATTTACAAATATAGTTTTTCTACATTTACATAAACATACTAATTCCCATATTTATGCATCTTCATTATATTTCCGAAAATAATAGTATCCTCAATCACTTTTTAGCGCAAATCCGAGATGTCACTATTCAAAAAGACAGCATGCGTTTTCGTAAAAATATAGAGCGTATAGGTGAAATTATGGCCTATGAATTGAGCAAAACGTTGGAATATAAAAACATTGATGTACAAACACCATTAGGCATAAAACACACTACCACTATTGCCGATCATGTAGTTTTATGTTCTATTCTTCGCGCTGGATTGGCTTTGCACACTGGTTTTATGAATATTTTTGACAATGCCGAAAACGGTTTTGTTTCTGCCTATCGTCATCATTATAATAACGACGATGCTTTTGAAATCCTAGTAGAATACCAAGCCGCGCCTTCTTTTGAAAATAAAAACTTAATATTAATTGATCCTATGCTGGCCACAGGACAATCTATTGTTGCTGTTTTACACAAATTGCATTTGGAACAAAAACCAAAAGAAATACACATTGCGGTAGTTATTGCTGCTCCAGAAGGGATTGCTTTCCTTGAAAAAAATCTACCCTCTAATTGCCACCTTTGGGTTGCGGCTTTGGATGAAAAACTCAACGAGAAAAACTACATCGTTCCTGGACTTGGAGATGCTGGCGATTTGGCTTATGGAAGTAAGTTATAATTGAGAAAAGAAACAGAAAAAGGCCAAAATAACAAACAGAATTGAAACAATTTCCTGATACATTTTACTTTGCGAATATTCAATATTGCTCGTTGCCATAACGGATAAGGGCATAAAAGTAAATACTAAAATTGTACTGTTTTTTTCTGGTGAAATTAAAAAAACAACAATCCCAATAAAAAAAGCAAAGATCATTTTTTTGAACGACGCTTGGAGAATTAAAGGCTTATTTGTGACCGAAAAAATCATCGAAAACACAAAGTATAAAGCAGTTACCACATATACAGAAAGCGCAATGTTCTGATAATTATTGGTAAAATAATCCAATTGAAAATTCGTTTTTCTTTGTTCTAAAAAACAGGCAATCCAAGTAATGTCAAAAATCATGGCCGCTAAAACTGAAATTGTTGCTATTACAAAAAAGGCAACAAAAGGCAACAACCAGTTTCTGTAATCTCTAGAAACGTGAAATATTATTGAAATAAAAACCAAAAGAATAAAAAGAATACACCAAAAATGGAACAAACTTGCTACAAATATCCATATTGAAGCATCAAAAATTTTCTCTTTTGGCGATTTTAAGGATTGCAAAGAAATTAATCTTCGCATAGCCATCATTAGAAAGAAATTTGCCAAAAGTAATTTGAAATCATTAAAAAGTGAAGGAAAGAAAAGCAACAGTAATAAATAGAAAAGAATAGTATAACTACTGTTTTTGGTGAGTCCGTTCTTTTTTACAATGAAATTCACAACAAATAAAATCCCTAGCAAAACAGATAGAATTATCATTTTTAGACTAATGGCATTTACCCAATTACTATCTTGAAATTGATACATAAAAAAGCAAATCAATAAGAGGAACGCCACTAAAGAATAATTTAATGGTGTAGATTTTCTAAAAAGGCTTGTTATCATATGGATATTTTATACATTTGTGACTGTAAATATAACATTTTATAAAATGAGAGCATTTTTCGAAGGTATACAAACTTTATTTGTAGATTTTTTATTTAAACCCTACGATTTATTACGAGAATTGGAATTAAGCAATTGGTGGTTGGCTAATATAGTTAGTTGGACATTGATGATTGTTTGTGCATATTATATGGTTTATTGGTGCAAACAATTAAAGATTCACAAAGACACAGGCGAAGATAAACAAGATACATCGGCACATTCTTTCTTAACTAAGTAAATCAAAGCCAATATCTTTTCTAAAATACATCTTATCAAAATGTAGCTTGTCTATGTTTTGGTAAGATTTTTTTATGGCCTCTTGAAAATTGTCGCCAAAAGATGTTACCGCCAATACTCTTCCCCCATTGCTAACTATTTGCCCGTTTTCCATTTTTGTTCCCGCATGAAAAACGATTGAATCTTCTACATTTTCTATTCCAAAAATAACTTTCCCTTTTTCATAATCTTCGGGATAACCGCCAGAAACAATCATAATTGTTGTGGCACTTCTTTCATCTATTTCTAAAGTAATCGTGTCTAATTTTTCATTTGCCACAGCTTGAAATAAAGCCACCAAATCCGATTTTAATCTTGGAATGACTACTTCTGTCTCTGGATCCCCCATTCTAACATTATATTCAATGACTATTGGTTCTCCTTTTACATTAATTAAACCGATAAAAACAAACCCTTTGTATTCTATTCCATCTTTTTGTAACCCAGCAATGGTTGGCTTTACAATACGAGTTTCTATTTTTTCTAATAAAATTTTATCGGCAAATGGAACTGGAGAAACTGCTCCCATCCCACCGGTATTTAATCCTGTATCACCATCTCCAATTCGTTTATAATCTTTGGCGGTTGGAAGAATTTTATAATTTTTACCATCTGTTAAAACAAAACAACTCAGTTCAATGCCGTCCAGAAATTCTTCAATAACCACTTTGGCACTCGCCGTTCCAAATTTGGCATGTACTAACATGTTTCTCAATTCGGTTTTGGCTTCTTCTAAATCTTGAATAATTAAAACTCCTTTTCCTGCAGCTAATCCATCCGCTTTTAAAACAAATGGCGGTTGTAGTGTTTCTAAAAATGCGCAACCTTTCTCTACCGTTTCGATAGTGAAACTATCATAAGCCGCTGTGGGTATACTGTATTTCACTAAAAATTCCTTGGCAAATTCCTTACTCCCCTCCAATTTTGCCCCCTGCTTTGATGGGCCAATTACAGGAATGTGATGCAGTGTTTCATTGTTTTTAAAAAAGTCATAAATTCCAAGTACCAAAGGATCTTCAGGACCTACCACAACCATTTCTATATTCTCTTGAATAACTAACGTTTTTACAGCTTCAAAATCCAGAATATTAATAGTAACATTGATTGCGATAGCATCTGTCCCTGCATTCCCAGGAGCTACAAAAAGTTTTGTGCAAAGTGGGCTCTGAAGCATTTTCCATGCTAAGGCATGTTCTCTTCCGCCAGATCCTAATAGTAAAATTGTCATTGTGCTGTGTTGTTAGTTGCAAAGCAAAAATAGGTCGTTTTAAAAAGAATACGAAGAGATTCGAGTAAAAAGTTTGTGGTTTGTCGATTATCCTTTTCGTTTTCTTATTTTTGAACAAAATAGAATTCTAATGTTGCATCTTTTCAATTTAACGCTTCAAATAAATGGTTTCCCAATGAAGGAAGCTACTGCCGAATTGCGTAATATCTTATCCATTCCGGAAAATGATTTTGAAGAATTTGTAATTAAGAAAAGACTGGAAATTGTAGATTTTCACATGCTTAACAATGCTTCTTATAAAAAATTGGTTGGAAAAGCAGCCTACAAAAACTGGGAGGAACTTCCAATAATGACAAAGAAAGACTTTCAGAAACCTTTAGCAGAAAGACTTTCTAAAGGATATTCTATTAAAAACGTCTATGTGAATAAAACTTCTGGTTCTAGTGGCAATCCGTTTATTTTTGCAAAAGATAATTTTTGTCACGCCCTAACTTGGGCAAATATTATCAATCGGTTTAGTTGGTTTGGCATCGATTTTAATTCCTCTCTGCAAGCTCGTTTTTATGGAATTCCTTTAGATTTTATTGGAAATACGAAAGAGCGAATTAAAGATTTTTTGAGTAAAAGATATCGTTTTACCATTTTTGATTTGTCTGATATTTTTTTAGAAAAGGTGTTGAAAAAATTTCGGCTGAAAAAATTTATTTACATCAATGGCTACACGAGTTCTATTGTTCTTTTTGCCAAATTTTTAAAAGAAAAAAACATTGTCTTGAAAACAGTTTGTCCTACCTTAAAATGCTGCATAGTGACTTCGGAAATGCTTTTTGAGGAAGACAAAATACTCATGGAAAAATATTTTGGTGTTCCAATAATCAATGAATATGGTGCTTCCGAATTGGATTTAATAGCTTTTCGAAATTTAAATGGCGAATGGCAAGTGAATTCCGAAACACTATTTGTAGAAATTTTGGATGACCAAAACAAGGTGCTTCCCAACGGGAAAGAAGGTCGTGTTGTGATTACTTCTTTATATAACAAAGCGCATCCTTTTATTCGCTATGATGTTGGCGATGTTGGGATTTTGGACGAAAGAAGCACTTTTAAAAACCCACTTTTAAAAAAATTAATTGGACGAAGCAATGATATTGCCATTTTGCCAAGTGGCAAAAAATCACCGGGATTGACATTTTATTATATTACCAAAAGCATCATTGAAGATGATGGAAATGTGAAAGAATTTGTTATTAAACAAACCAAAATAGATGCTTTTGACATTGACTATGTAAGTCAAACTGCCCTAACCAATACTCAGATTCAGCATATTGAAAAAGCCATAACTACCTATCTCGAAACAGGTTTAACTTTTACTTTCACCCGAAAAGAAAAATTAGAAAGAAGTAAAAGCGGAAAATTGAAACAATTTATTTCATTGATAAAATAAACTAGTAAACCAATGGAAGATATCCTAATCATATCCAATTATTACCCCCCAGAAAAGGGTGCTGCAGCAAATCGGATTGAGCAATTAGCCATAAAATTGAATCACAACAACTATAATGTTTTGGTGATTTGCCCTTTGGGAAACTATCCTATGGGTAAATTATTTCCCGAGTATAAAGGTAAATTTTCAGTGACAGAAAAGCTCAAAAATATTATCGTGAAACGCCTTTGGATTTATCCTAGCGTTAGTAAAAACATCTTTAAAAGAGTGCTTTCTGTTTTGTCGTTTTCGGTTGGATTATTTTTTTATCTCTTGTTTTTTAAAACTCCAAAAAAAGTGGTTGTGCAATCTCCTCCTTTGCTTTTATCTTTTCTTTCTGTTTTTGCTCTTTCACTAAAGAACAAGAAAATTATTTTAAACGTTTCAGATCTTTGGCCTTTAGCAGCAATAGAATTAAATGCAATAGGGAAAGGGACCGTTTCCCATAAAATTTCGTTGTTTATGGAACGATTTATTTATAAAAAAGCAACGTTGATTTTGGGGCAATCCAATGAAATACTGATGCACATCGGTTCCTATTATCCTGATAAAAAAACGTTTTTGTACCGGAATTTTCCCGACCATCAAATCTCGGAAATTGCTTTAAAAACAGAAGAAAATGGACCTATAAAACTATTTTATGCGGGACTTTTAGGTGTTGCGCAAGGTGTTTTTGAACTGTGTCAAAATATTGATTTGGAAGGGAAAAATATTGAGTTACATCTTTTTGGTGATGGTACTGAAAAATCTCAGATTGAAGAATTCATAAAACAACAAACACAACCGAAAATATTTTTTCACGGGATGTTAGACCGTAATGCATTACACGAAAAATTGAACTCGTTTGACATTGCTATTGTCCCTCTTAAAACCAGAATTTACGGTTCGGTTCCTTCAAAAATATTTGAATACGGTTCTCTTGGATTTCCTATTTTATATTTTGGGGGAGGTGAAGGTGAAAATATTATTAGAGAAAACAATTTGGGTTGGGTAGCCGAAGTAGGGAACTATGCCGCTTTAAATGAAAAACTATTTGAAATTTCAAAATTGAGCAAATCGGAATTGATATTGATGAAAAAAACGGTTTTTAAACAAGCTGATAAAGTTTTTAATCTTGATGTTCAAATTAAAGAACTAATTGAAAATCCCTTGTTTTAATACGCTTTTTCTTCGCCTTTTAAGATGTTAATTAAAGTTTGAATAATTATTTTAATATCTAAAATCATAGACCAATTTTCAATATAAAAGACATCCAACTTTATACGGTTAACCATATCTTCTTCTGTTTCAATTTCGCCTCTAAATCCTTTTATTTGAGCCAATCCTGTTATTCCGGGCTTAACATAATGTCTTACCATGTATTTTTTTACTTTACTCGCATATGCCTTATTCTGTGACCATAAGTGTGGTCTTGGACCAACTACTGACATATCGCCAAATAAAACATTAAAAAATTGGGGTAATTCATCGATACTTGTTTTTCGCATAAACTTACCTGTTTTGGTAACTCGTGGGTCATTTTTTGAAGCCTCCTGTTCGGTACGTCCATTGAGTCGCATAGATCGAAATTTGTAGCAGTGGAATTCTTCTTCATCTAAACCTGGCCTTCCTTGTTTGAAAAACACTGGTCCATTTGATTCTAATTTTATTAAAATGGCTAAAATTGGAATTAACCAAGAGAGGAAAAAAGTAATAACAAAGAGAGAAAAAATAATATCAAAGGCCCGTTTTATTCCCTTTATCAACGGCTCATGTAGCTGTGTTTTTTGAAGGGATAAAACAGGGAATAATTCGTAATAATCGATTTTTAGATTTTTAGAAAAAATTTCTTTTGTATCGGGGATGAATTTTATAGATTTTCTGTTTTCATCTGCAAAATCAACAATTTCTTTTAGTTGACCATCCGGTATTTCGTTAAGTGAACAATAAATTTCATCAACGTTTTTTTCAACAACAAACTGTTTTAAAGATTCTATTTTCCCTATTATCTCAGGATTTTCTTTTTTATCTGAAAAGAAGCCTAAAAAGCGGTACCCAAAATCAACTCTGCTTTCAAAAACCTCTTTTAATCGTATAGATTCTGGAGTATATCCAATGATAATTGCATTTCTAAAATTACTCCCTGTAATGATTCTGTACTTTTTAAGGTAATAAAAAAGCAAATATTTAAAAAACATTATCACCAAAAAACTACATGTACTAAAAACAGCAATTGCATTCCCGCTAAAAATAGCTTGTTTGGCGAAAGGGAAAAAAGCAATTGTAACTAATAAAAATAGTGCGGCTTGTTTTATTAATTTGGCAATTATTTCTACTGGTGTTGTAAATCTATATATCTCATAGAACTTAACGATATAGGCTATTGAAATCCATACAAAAGTTTGATATGAAATATATAAAAACGTATCTAATTTTAATTCCCTAAAGAAATATAAACTAAATATAGTGATGACTATTAGATCAATAATGATACTAATAGGCCTAATAAATTTCGAATATCTACCTGATTGGGGTGCCGTCATGTGCTAATGAATATAACTCTTAAAGTCTTTATGTTCCTCTTTTAAAAGTTCTTCCAGAGATAATGATTTGAAATATTCGTAGGTGATTTTCATCCCTTCTTCACGAGAAACCTTTGCTTCCCAATTTAACAGTGCTTTGGCTTTTGTTGTATCTGGTTGGCGCTGCATTGGATCGTTTATGGGCAACGGATGGTATACTACTTTCTGGTCTGTTCCTGTAAGTTTTATGATTTCATCTGCAAAATCTTTAATGGTAATTTCGTTTGGATTTCCAATATTTACTGGGTAAACATAATCGGAATGCAATAATCTAAAAATGCCTTCAACTTGGTCGGTGACAAAGCAAAAAGAACGGGTTTGACTACCATCTCCAAAAATAGTTAAATCTTCTCCTCGTAGCGCTTGCCCAATAAATGCAGGGATTACACGTCCATCATTAAGCCTCATTCTTGGGCCATACGTATTAAAAATTCTAACGATTCTGGTTTCAACACCGTGAAAAGTGTGATACGCCATCGTTATAGATTCCTGAAAACGTTTTGCTTCATCGTAAACACCTCTTGGCCCAATAGTATTAACATTGCCATAATACTCTTCGGTTTGTGGATGAACTAATGGATCCCCATAAACTTCAGAGGTAGATGCAATTAAAATTCTAGCGTTTTTTACTCGGGCTAATCCTAAAAGATTATGTGTTCCAAGCGAACCCACTTTTAAAGTTTGGATTGGTATTTTTAGATAATCTATAGGACTTGCTGGCGAAGCAAAATGTAAAATATAATCTAACTCGCCTGGCACATGTACAAATTTGGTTACATCGTGATGATAAAACTCAAAGTTTTGTAGTTTGAATAAATGCTCAATATTTTTTAAATCGCCCGTAATGAGGTTGTCCATTCCTATTACAAAATAGCCTTCAGCAATAAAACGATCACAAAGATGTGAACCTAAAAAACCTGCGGCTCCAGTAATTAATATTCTTTTCATAAAAATTTTTGTTCCATTCTTCTATCAATCTCTGCTGCGCTTGAATTAAAAATACAATACAATAGAGTAAAAAATACTATGCCTCTTTGCCTCCATAAAAATGATTCTGTCAAAAATAGACTTATCATTAGAATTGAGAAAGCAAAATGAATAAAATTTTTCGAAATTATTGCATTTCTGAGGTTAATAATCAACATAATTACTAATAGCATAAAGCCAAAAACACCTAGTTCTGCGAAATTTTGGATGTATTGGTTGTGAAAATTTTTATTTTGATATCCTTCTTCTTTTTCATTTCCCATATAGAGATTATACTGAATGGCTTTTTCTTTAATTTTTGGATAAGATGCATTAAGACCATAACCCGTTAAAAAAACCTTGTCTTCTTTTATTAATTCAAGGAAAATTCTAAATTGATATACTCTAAAGGCGGTTCCTGGAAAATAATCGTTTGGTGTGAATAAATCATTAGACCAAGCTTCTTTTAGACTTACATAATGCACGCTATTTGGCATCCCTTCAATAATATTAGCGCTTATGCTTTTGTTGGTGTTTGTGTGAAATTCATTTTCAAACCGTTCTTTTATTCTTCCAACAGAAAAAATTAAACCTACAATTAAACCAAATACAATTAAATTTCTCAACCGCAGTTTTTGAGCTGTTTTTGAAAAAAAGAAAACATAGAGCAGGACAAGAAATAGAAAAACTAAAATGATGTTTTTTGAAGAAAGTAGTATTACAAATCCAAAAAGAACAATAGAAATTAAAGTATCCCATTTAGATTTTATAGTTTTTGTAAAAAAACAAAAAAAGGCAACGGATACAAAAACCGAAACATGAATAGCATTCAGTAATTTGGGGACTAAACCGTAATCATCATAATCTTCACCATGATAAAAAAACACCCTTGAATCTTGAAAAGTTATGTATCGTATTAAAGCGCGTCCCAAAAAATAAATAACCAATAAAACGATAGAGTAACTAAAATGATTTATTATTTTTTGCTTTTGTTCTTCCGATAGCTTTTTCATTAACAAGAAAGAAATGGGGAGTAAAAATAATGGGCTTTCTTTTAATAATGCCGTTAAAGTGGTTGGTTTATCAATGGACCAAAAAAAAGAGATGGCCATTAAACTGTATAATAAAATGGGGGAAATCAAATTTATTTGGAAAGTGAAATTTTCTTTTTTGGATGTTATTAATGCTGTTAATGCCAAAATAACAAGTGCTAAATTGTTAATAGCATAACTCCAAGGAATAGAAAATAACACTAAAAGTATTGGAACAAAAAGCTTATTGTTTGTGTTTTCTTTTTTTAGATTCAGAAAAACATTCTTCAAAAAGTTGTAGGTATTCTCCATTTATTTTATCCCAATTATATTCGTTTACAATCGCGTCAAAGTTATTTTGAACTAATTGCAAGTTATCACTTTTTTTAATTGTATCCAGAATATTTTTCACCTCTTGTGGATTGGAGAAATAATGGGCGTTTTCTTTTAAAATTGCTTTGTTAAAATCGTTGTCATTTGCCATAATGAAAGCTCTTGATGCCATAGCTTCCAGCAAAGAAGGATTGGTTCCTCCCACAGAGTGACCATGAAAATATAGATTAGAAAAAAAGCGTAAATTATTTAAATGCTCTAAGTTATAAATTCCACCTAAAAAGAGAATATTGGGATGCAATTTATATTTGTTTTTTAAATATTCGCCGTACTTTGTATTGTGTTTTCCAATTACTAAAATAGGCGTTTTGTCTTCATTAAGTGCAACACCGTCCAAAACCATCTCGAAATTATTTTCGGGTTCAAATCGGGCCATAATCATATTGTAGGAATCCTTTTCGAGATTGTATTCTTTTAAAATTGATACATCGGGATTTATAAAAGGATGCGCTCCGTAGGCAATATAGGTGGATTCTTTTTTATAACGAGTTTTAATGAATTTTTCAATTCCTAACGAATCAGAAATCAAATAATCACTGCTTGTTGTGGCTAATCGTTCGGCGAATTTTAAAAATTGTTGCACTGGTTTAGAATACTTTGTTCGTTTCCATTCTAAACCATCCATATTGGTAATGATGATTGATTTTTTTGGCAATAGAAAATACCAAATAGAATTGCTAGTATAGCCTAACTGCAAGATAATGTCGAAATCTCTTTTTCGAGAATCCATAATACAATTGAAGTCATAAATGAATTGTCCAAAAGTTCCCAATTTATGCTCCGGATCGTATTGATGAAGAATGTTTACACCATTAAAGAATTTTTCTTGAAAAGGATGATTGTGTGAATTATAGACATATACTTCGTGTCCTTGCTCTACAAGATAAACTGAAAAAAATTCAGCAAATTGCTCAAAACCCCCGTAATAATTTGGGACACCACGGGTTCCTAATATGGCTATTTTCATGAATTTTTATTACGTGTTGCAACTGTTTTTATCTCGTTGCAAACATAACAAATTGATTTGAATTTTTATAGGTTTACAAAACAGCTTTTTTGAATTGTTCTACAGCCTGTTTCCAACTGAATTTGACCGCCATTTTTTCTCTTTTTTGGGAGATTTGTGTGTCTATTAAACCAATATCTATTTTGTTTTTCAGGTCTGCTAAGTCCAAAGGATTGAAAAGACAATCGTCAAAAAAATCAAAATCAGACATAGCAGTAGTGTTCGAACAAATGGTTGGGGTTTTGGTGGCCAATGATTCTAAAGGCGGAATACCAAAACCTTCTGCGATGGAAGGATAAATAGATAAATCAGCACCCCGAACCAACGATAGTAAATCTTGGGAATTGACTTTATTAAAGGAAAAAATGTTTGCTTTTATTTCTTCCGAAAGTGATGTATAATAGTCATTATAGACTTTGTTTTCTATAGCTTTATCACCAACAAAAACTAAGGTGTGATTTTTATAATAGCCATTTTCAACAAACACTTTTAGTAATCGGTCGTGATTTTTTCTGGGCTCCCATCGACTAACATAAATAAAGTAGTTTGTAACTTTGAACTTTCCTTTTATTTCTTCTTTTACAAAAGCTTTATCATAATCTTCAAAATAAATGGGGTCAACTGCATTGGGCGTTATGGTAATTTCTGAGATCTTGAAATGTTTTTGGATTTGTTTTTTTGAATATTCTGAAACCGTCAAAACAACATCTGAATGTTTAGCACTAGCTTTAAATAGTAGCTTGTTTTTGATTTTATAAAGAAGAGGAAAAGAATCAGGGAAATCTAAAAACAATACATCGTGAATGGTTACGATGTATTTGCATTTTTTTATAGGAGGAACAATGTATTGAAAATGGGCATAATCAATATTGTTTGTTTTTATTAATTTTGGAATGTCGAATAACAATCTAATGTATTTGTTTTTGGATTTATATTTTAAATAAATAACATTTACATGTATCCCAAAAACAGACTGCAAATTTTCAACATCAAATGCAGCTAAGAAAAAAGTTTTTCTTTTGTCTTTGATAAGTTCCTGATACAATCCTTTAATATAGCTTGTAGTCCCTTGAAGGTTTCCGTCAAAGACGTGACAGTCTACAAAAAAAAATTTTGCGCCCATTTCAATTTATTCTATTCTGATTATTAGTCTTTACATGAATTTCCCTGAAACAAATTAAAAGACCTAATAAAATAGATTTATTGTCTGATAAATTATATACACCCATAAAAACCCAATTTGAAAACATCAAAAAAACACCGGTACCTATAAGAAGTAAATTTATATTATTAACAATTTCAATGTTTGATTCTGTTTTCTTAAAAAGAAAATAAATTGAGAATAAATAAATAAACAATCCTAATAGTCCTGATTTTAAAAAAATTGTCATGAATCCATTATGAAGAATAGAAATATATCTTAATTCCATATCTCCTAACCAAACTTTTTGTTTTAAATCAATTTTTGACCCTATTCCCTGGCCAAACAAAACAGAATTCATGCCGTCTCTGGTAATTTGCCTAACGGTCATTATGTTTTCATAGGAACGATAATTATCATTAAAATCTTTCCAATCGTCTCTATTAATTTTAGTTTTAAATGGTTCAATTGGGGCAATTTTTATTTTATACAATAATGCTTCAATCCCTTCACCATTTCTTTTCGGGTTGATATATAATATTGTTGAATAGCCTATTATGCTTACAATTATAACAGAAACTAAAATGGTTATGGCTCTTTTATTTATTTTGAAATATCCTTTTATAGCTAAGAAAAGAATAATAAACTGAATGAAATTAGTTCTTGCAAGATACATAAATGCAGAAATCATAATGATTATAGTATAAAGAAGCGTTTTTTCTTTAGAAAAATTTAATTCAAATTTTTCATGAAAAATTAATATTATCAAAGCATAAACCTCAAAATCACTAAAATAACCTCCATAAAATCGGAGGTCATTAACTGTTATTGCTTTAAAAAAAATCACACCGTAAAAAATTAAACAGAAATGAATAATAGCTATAAAAAAAGCAACGTGGGTGATGGATTGAAATACTTTTTCTGGAAATTTTTTACACAGTTGATAGCCAATTAATAGCCCTATTATTGGTTTAATTAAATATGTAATATCGCGTATAACATAGTAAAATTCGTGATTCTTAAAAAAGAATACAATTGACGCAAGTGCTAGAATCAAAGAAAAACAAAACAACTGTTTTAAAATTCCTAATGAGTAATGGTTTTGGATTGTAAAAAGTGCCGTAAATGACCAAATAGCAAAAGTTAACTCGTAATTATTTAGATAAGGGACATAAATACAAATGGCGAAAAGTAATTGATAGAGTAATGTTTTCTTTATAACTGTTGTCATTATTCTATGATTTTTAAAACTTTTGCCGGAATCCCACCAATGACCACATTGTCTGGAAAAGTATTATTGACCACGGCGCCAGCAGCAACCACTGAATTATTTCCTACACTACAACCATCAAGAAAAGTAACTTTAGCGCCAACCCAAATGTTGTTTCCTAATTTAATTCCCTTTGAAGTAACCCCTTGTTCTCTGATAAGTGTTTTAGGGTCTGAAAAGATGTGGTTTTCCGAATGAAATGAAATATAGGAACCCATAATTACATCATCTCCTATTTCTATTCCGCCTGCGGCACCAAAATGGGAGTAATCACCTATTGCAGAATTATTTCCCATTTTTAAACCAATGCCATATTTTGAAAGATGACTAGTCGAATTTAAATTTGAAAAAGCTCCAATTTTTACAAAATCCCCAAATATGATTTTTTCTGAAGAAAAACCATCTATAATTGTGTGCTTTTCTATGGTTACATTTTTTCCGAAAATAATATTTTGAGAATTTAGTATTTTTGTGTTTTGCCCAACAAAAACCTTACTCCCGGTTTTTAAAAAACCTCTGATAAGCATGCCTGTCCTTTTGTATATTATTTGACAAAAAAGTTTATTTGGAATTCTTGGGTCAATCTGATACCTTTTCCCAGACCTCAATAATAATTTTTGAAATATCCCTTTTATCATTAGATTAAGCCTTAATTGCTACAACTACCAAAAATACAATTGTTTTTTAACTTGAACGAATAAATAATTTATTTTTAATGCAATAGAAATAGTAAGAAATTATGAGTGTTTCGGAAATTATCAATGAAATTAACGCACCAAAAACTTTGTAAATTGGTGTTAAGATAACTATCAACAAAAGTGTTATAATTGTAATTGTCATCACTGAGTTTATGTATTCCTTTTGCTTATTCCACCCTAACATTAATTGTTTCAAAGGCTGAGCAATACTTTGTAGTATAGGAATCATTAAAGCAATTTTTAACAACTCACTAATAAGTAAAACGTTTTTAGGATTAAAATAATCAATAATTTTTAATGAAAATATAGCAATGAATAGGGTTGAAAATAATATAAAAAGAAAATTTAACCCGTTTACCTTTTCCCAAAATTTTATCCCTTCATTTTTACTTTTATCTAATAAAAAACAAACTCTTGGAAACACAAAATTGAAAAATAATATAATATAAGTTCTAAAGATTACAATGATTTGATCGATGATTTTATATTGACCTGCCATCATATTATTCCCAAAAAAACTAATCAAAACTATTGGAGAATACATTTGAAGCGAAACAAATATTTGGGAGAAAAACATAGAAAAATTAGTCTTTAAATAGGTTTTGACTTCTTTTAAAGTAGTTTTATTAAATGAAAAAGAATAGCGCTTCCATAAGTAAATAAAGACAATGCTGTTGGCAATAATCATCCCTAATCCCCATAATAAATTATTATAAATATAATCGTTTGGTTCATGGATAAAAACAAATATCCCTATAACATATAAAACTTTGGATATAATATTTAAAATGGTAATCCATTTAAAATTTTCTAATCCCTGTAAAAACCATGTCGGATTAATAAATTGACCTATAAGGATTGGCAAGCTTAAAAAAAACAATTTCTTCTCATGATTAAAAAAAGGGGCTGTATAAAAAAGAACGCTCGTGATAGCTAAAACTATTAATAGCAAAATAAATTTGGCGGAATAAATTGTTACAAAAATTTTTTCGAGATTTTCATTATTTTCTCTATTTATTGAAACTTCTTTAACGCCCAAAATATCCGAACCATAATCTATGAAAACCATTAAAAAAAAGGAAATTGCTAATCCAACTCCAATTTTTCCATAACCTTCTTCGCTACAAATTGAAACAATATAGGGAACTACAAGTATTGGTGTAACTAAATTAAATACTTGCCCAACACCATATGTTACAAAGTTGTTGAGCTGTTTATGCTTTTTAATATAATCAATACTTTTATTTAGCATTTAGTCGTTGTTATAAAACAAAAAACTACAAATAAAGAGACTCTTTTATTTGTAGTTTTTATGATTCTATTTATGTGCTTTATTTTACCAACTTAATCAATTCTGGCCCTAAAATGTCTTGCTGTGGACAAATTGAAGGTACTTTCCTTTCCCCATTTTCTACAGCCGCTTTAACAAGTCCTGTATTAATATCAGCTTTACATTGGTTTAAATCATCTCTAAAGAACAGCCAAAATTTTGGCCCATATGCTTCAAAAGTCTTTCCTTGATAAGTCATTTTTACTCCTTTAACCGTAATGTCTTCTTGGTCTTTTTTCAGACCCAAGTCAAATCTTATTTGTGTTGGGTAAACATCTTCTGGAAGTGTATATACAACTTCTTGTTCGTTTTCGCTTCCTTTTACACCCTGCCACATTGGTTTTACACTATAAAAATTTGTCGAACCATCTTCTGTAAAATATAAAGCAAAATCGTCATCCTTTTTAACGATAACCCTCAATGCCACTTTAAAACTATTGTCTACGACTTCGGGCTTTACTACTTCTAAGCTGTCAACAGATTTATCATTTTTACATCCTGTAAAAACAGTTGCAACGAATAAAATGGATAAAATAATTCTTGTTTTCATTTTTTAATAAATTTTTACAAAGTTAATTTTTTTTTTAAACTACAGTGATTTTCTTTTAAAATCTCCTCTCGAAAAATATTTTTCTACAAAGCAATAAACCAAGATAAAGAAATAGCGACTTCCCATTTCTTTGATTTTTAATTTGGAAACGCCAAATTTTCTATTCGTCCAAGAGTTAGGAACAACGGTATAACTATACCCTCTAATAATGGCTTTTAAAGGCAGCTCAATTGTTAAATTAAAGTGGGGTGATAAAATTGGCTTAACACCATCTATAACTTCTCTTTTGTATAATTTAAAAGCATTGGTCGTATCGTTGTATTTGATGCTCATCACCATTTGGATGATAAAATTAGCGATACGATTAATGACTTTTTTCACCCATGGATAATCTATTACTTTTCCTCCTTTGATAAATCGGCTACCGAATACACAATCATAATTACCTTCAATCATTGTGGTATAATAACGAATCAGATCATATGGCGAATCGGATAAATCGGCCATCATCACGGCTACACAATCCCCTGAATACCGCTCTAAACCGTAACGAACCGCATAGCCAAAACCATTTGGACCCTGATTGGTTCCATAAGTAACTGCCGGATATTTTTGTGCCAACGTTTCTAAAACCTTAAGTGTTCCATCTTTTGAATTGTCATTAACCACATAAATTTCATGATCAATATTAACTTTAGCAAACGCCTCTTCAATTTGGTCAATGGTTTCTGTAATCGATTCTTCTTCGTTATAGGCCGGAATTACAATGCTTAATTTCATTTATTTTCTCTTATTCTCAAATATTATTTCTGCGAAATCTCCAAATCCGTGCTTGATTTTAGCAATCTTTTCAAAACCATTTTTATTTAAAATAGTTTCAATGTCCTCATGTTGATTATTGCTCAGATACATGTCGTCATTATGACTTTCTAATTGAATAAATCGTATTGGTAAAACAGTTTCGTCATTTGTAAACAATCCTTGTAAGCATTGTAATTCATGACCTTCAACATCTATTTTTAAAACATCGTATGACTTATTTGGATTCTCTTTTAAAAAATCAATCAATCGGATTACGGCAACTTTATAACGGTCGACAATTATATTTTCTTTGGAAACGCCTAAAATTTTGGCTTTTTTGGCTAAAAATTTAGAGTTAAGGTTTAGCTCTTCAAAAGTAGAGGTTTCATCTAAAATGTTTTCGTGAAAAACCAATTCTCCTTTTATATTGCTGACCCCAAAATTATGTAATCTAATATTATTTGATACTTTGTATTTGTTTTCCAAATAAACAAAAAGCTTTTTGTTAGGCTCAAAAGCATCAAACTTTGCATTAGGGATAATTTTTAAAAAAAAATCTATTGATTGTCCCTTGTTAGCCCCAACATCTAGAATGCTGACATTCTCTTTCTTTAAATTTTCAATATAAAATCTTTTCAACTTCGGATAAAAGAAAATGCCTTCATTTATATGAACTAGTTTTTGTACAATTTTGGTTCTAATGTTCATGAATTAGTTTTTATTACTCGTTGCAATATAAATTTGTTTCAAAATATCATTGATATTATATTTCCAAGTCCAGTTTGGGTAATGTGCTTGGAATTTAGAAACATCACTTATCCACCAAATATGATCTCCAATTCGGTTGGCTTCGGTATACTCGTAATTCATCGGCTTTCCCGTAATCGCTTCACACATTTCTATTGCTTCAGCCATAGAACAATTAGAATGCCTTCCTCCGCCTGCATTATATACTTCGCCTTGTCTTGGGTTTTGATAAAAATGCCAAAACATATTTACCAAATCCCAACTGTGAATGTTATCGCGAACTTGTTTCCCTTGATAACCAAAAACCGTGTATTTATCTCCTGTAATGGCGCATTTCATAAGGTAAGATAAAAATCCGTGAAGCTTTGTTCCTGAGTGATTTGGACCCGTTAAGCAACCTCCGCGAAAAACACCTGTATTCATGCCAAAATATTTTCCGTATTCTTGTACCAACACATCCGCAGCTACTTTTGAAGCGCCGAAAAGCGAATGTTTGGTTTGGTCAATACTCATTTTTTCATCAATTCCGTCCTTGAAATAGGGATGCGATTCATCAATTTCCCAACGTTTTTCTAATTCTACTAAAGGTAAATAGTTTGGCGTATCTCCATAAACCTTATTGGTAGATGTAAAAATAAAGGTAGCGCCCGAACAATACAATCTTGTTGACTCCAACATATTTAATGTTCCATTGGCATTGACGGTAAAATCGGTAATAGGTTCATTGGCAGCCCAATCATGACTTGGTTGTGCGGCAGTGTGAATTACTAATTTTATAGCCGAACCATATGTTGAAAATATTTTTTCTATTTCCTCAAAATTTCTAATATCAGCATGGTGATGCTCGAAATTTGGGATGGAGTCTACCAACTTTTTTGTATTCCATTCTGTAGAGGCATCGGCACCAAAGAACACTTGGCGCATATTGTTATCTATTCCAATAATTTTATCGAATTTTGAAGCAAAAAAAGTTACTGACTCGCTACCAATTAGTCCCGAAGACCCTGTAATAATACAAATATTCATTATTGTGTGATTTTATATTCGGTTATTTTAATTTTATCTTTGAACATTGTTTTGTTTCCGAGTTTAAAATTATAATATTTTATCGATTCTATTTTGTCCAAACTGTCAGTAAAAAACAATCTGTAGAAATCCTCGGTCTTGGTTATATTTTTATCTAAAAATAATCCTGATTGCAAAAGGTTTTTCCCCGTTCTATATTGTCTAGGATTTCCAGTTGCATTAATTTCCAAATTAATTTCTGGTGAATGATCAATAACGGACATCATACTTCCTTTAATTGAATTATAAACTCCTATTTCATAATATACATCTTGTTTTGGTGTCAAAGATGATTCTGCCATCATGGCGTATTCTTTAATTTTTTCAAGTTTGATAGGTTTAAAATCTTTTTTTCTTTGTAATAAAATGAAATTCCTGTTTTGAAAATCAAATAAATCAACCGGGTTGTAGTTTTTAAGGAGGCACAGATTCACTTTTGGCTCGTCAAATAACGGATACCTTTCGTCCATAGAAAGATACTCATAGATAACAAATTCCGGCGCTTTATTGTAGTTGTTATAGTGATTGAAATTCATATTCTCCAAATAAAGCGTATAGGCGATATAGGATTGAAAGATAGGTCTTGGCGAAAAGTTTAATTTATTTTCAAACAAAAGTTGCGTATTCCACGGGAAAATATCAACCGTGTTTACGCCAATTTTTGCTTTAACAGAAAACGGAAGTTGATTGTCGTTTGGGAAAAGGTGTAAGCCGGATATGGGTGTAAAATCTTTAATCCCTATTAAGTAATATTTATCCATCTTGTTAACGGTTTCAAAGGGTAATTTTGTTGCCTTATCAAAATAGACTATTCCAAATGAGGTCAAAACGCAAATCACTATTAAGCTACTCGAATATTTTTTATAATTATCAAAATGTAAATCTTGGATAGACAAGATTATTAAAACTGAAAATATAAAAAACTCCGTTTCGAGTCCTCTAACAAAACCCGACTTGTAGATCACAAATATTGGAATTGCATAAATAATTAAGATAGTTCCGTTTTTAATTAGGTTGGTTTTTCTTTCTGCAAATGTTTTATGTCCTAAAATAAATACGGTTGAAAAAAATACAAAAAGTGCCAATAATCTTCTGTTTAATTTATGTTCTAAATACATCACATCATTATATCCAGATATAATCTCTAAAGCAGTTTTTACATAGTTAACCAGGTCAACATTTAAAAATCTACAAGCCAAAACAATTCCAATTATTGGTGTTACAGCATAAAGCAACAACCAATAAATCTTTTCCTTTTTAGTTATCAAATTATAAAAAAGACCCATGAAAAATAAAGGGAAGGCAATTAATCCTGTGTTGAATTTGATAAAGAACAATAGTAATAAAAGTATTATTTGTAATAAATAATAAATAAATTTAGGCGTTTCAATGCTTTGTCTTATCCAAAAAACTAAAAAGGCTAATAGGATTAAAGCTGTTGAAGATCCAATATGAACTGGGATTAAAAGCGTATAACCAATAATCAAAAGGGCTGTGATTATCTTATTTTTACTCTTTGTAAAAGAAATGAAATAGATTAAAAAGAAGTTTAAATAAAAGAAGGTGTCAAACAAGATAAGCGCATTACCACTTGTTCCCCAGCCAAGTCTGGTTGAAAGATAGGATAGCGGGCCATAAGTAAACGCAAAATCTGTTCCCCAGACCAATTGTTTGATATTAATATAATTAAGGGTTAATATCCATGATAAATCCAAACCCCACCAAACATCAGGAGAAGGTGTTAAAGGCGGAAAATAGACATCAAAATATCTTGGAACGTGAATAAAAGCACAAAGCAACGACAAAAGCAACCCTAAAAGATTCCATTTGTTCCCTAAAAATTCTTTGCTCTTTTTTATCATATTATTTCAAGATTAATTCTAATTGTTTTTCGTTTTCCTTAATCCAACTATAAATATCTTGAAAAACAGTTTCAACCGATTTCTTTGGTTTCCATCCTATCTCTTTTTCAATTATTGAATTATCTGTAATATACATTCTCAAATCGGCTGGTCGTGTTTGAGTTTCAGAACCAATAGTTATCTTGTTTCCGGTGATTTTTTCGCAAATAGCGGTCATTTCTAATAACGATGCGCTATTCTCTATTCCACCGCCAACATTATAAATTTTACCATTAAATTTTTCAATTTGATGGATTTGTAAATCAATTAATTCCACCAAATCGTCCACATGTAAAATATCACGAACTTGCTTTCCTGTGCCGCCATAACCAATATATTTCAATGATTGATTCCAGTAGTGTTTAGCCATCCAAAGTGTCACAACACCTTGATCTGTCTTGCCCATTTGTCGTGGTCCGGCAATAACTCCAAATCGTGTAATAGCAGCTTTTAGCCCATAAAAAGCAGCATATTCCTGAATGAAAAGTTCCGACGCTAACTTAGTGGTGCCGTAAAAAGAACGCGCACCATCAAGGCTTAGTTTTTCAGAAACTCCTTGAGATGAAATGCCTACCGTTTCTTGATTTTTATCAAAAGAAAAACGGGTTGCTTCTTCAATAAAATTAGCTTTTTCTATAGTTTCAATTGGATAAACTCTACTTGTGGATAGAAAAATAAGTTTGGCAGAATGTTTCAAACACGCATTAAAACAATTGATAGAACCATAAAGATTGTTGTTGATAACATAAGTTGGGTCGGAATCTAATCCTGCCGTCACAGATGGTTCGGCGGATGCTTCAATTAAAACATCAAATGCTCCCACTGCTAAAATATCTTCGTTATTGCGAATATCTCCATGGATAAATCCAATACCGAACTTTTGAAAATCGGATAGATTTAATTCAGAACCACGTCGTTTTAAATTATCAAAAGCAATTATTTGATAAGATGGATATTTTGTTTTTAATTGAATACAAAGTGTTGAACCAACAAAACCTGCACCTCCAGCAACTAGAATTTTCATTTTTTTATACTTTTTAAGCTGTCTTCCCAGCATTTTATTTTAACACCAAAAATTGCTTTTATTTTCGATTTATCCAAAACGCTATGCTTAGGCCTTTTGGCTGGTGTTGGAAAACTTGAAGTAGGAATGGGTTGTAAATTTATAGTTATATTATTTACTTCAAATATTTTTTGGGCAAAATCATACCAAGAACATTGTCCTTCGTTGCTGAAGTTGTAAACTCCAAAGTTGTCGGTTGTTGGTTGTTGGTTGTTGGTTAAAATAATTTGTACTAGAACTTCTGCTAAATCAACAGCATTAGTTGGTGTTCCTATTTGGTCATTAACCACCGAAATGGTATCTCTTTCTGAAGCCAGTCGCAACATGGTTTTCATAAAATTATTCCCAAATTGGGAATAAACCCAAGACGTTCTAATAATGAAATGTTTCTTCCACGTTTTTTGAATTGCCTTTTCACCATCCAATTTTGTTTGGCCATAAACGCCTGTTGGGTTTGGCAAATCATCTTCGTTGTAGCCCCTCGACTGCGCTCGGGGTGACAAATTGCCATCAAAAACGAAATCGGTGGAAATGTGTAACAAAATAGCGTTGTGATTTTTACTAATCTCGGCCAAATTTTTAGCGCCAACCACGTTAATTAATCGAGCTTTTTCAGGTTCGCTTTCCGCTTTATCAACAGCGGTATATGCTGCTGCATTGATACAATAATGAGGTTTGTGTTTTGAAAAAATCTGTTCGCAATTGTCTAAATTAGTTATGTCTAATTCCTGAGAAGAACAAAAAATAAAATTAATATCCGGATGTTTTGGCGCAATAAATTGCAAACTTTGTCCCAATTGTCCCGAGCTTCCTGTTACTAAAACTACCATGCTTTTTTGGCGTTTCCAAGGGTGGGTTGCACTTTATCTTTTTCGGAAATGATTAATTCGTTCAACGGAAACTGCCAATCAATATTGATGGTTTTATCATTGTAAATGATCCCTCCTTCTGATTCTTTATTGTAGAAATTATCGCATTTATAAAAAAAAGTTGCGGTTTCACTCAATACTAAAAAGCCGTGTGCAAAACCTCTTGGTACAAAAAACTGTAATTGATTTTTTGCCGATAAAAGAACCGCTTCGTGTTGTCCGTAGGTTTTGGAATTAGGACGAATGTCCACAGCTACATCCAATACTTCACCTTCCAATACCCGAACTAATTTCGCTTGCGCATGTTCTCCTGTTTGATAATGTAAACCACGTAAAACGCCCTTTGAAGAGTAGGATTGATTATCCTGTACAAAATGAACTTGTTGGTTTACTCCTTTTTGAAAAGTGATTTCATTAAAACTTTCCATGAAATAGCCTCTTTCATCAAGAATGATTTTTGGTTCAATTATAAAACAACCTTCGAGTTTGGTGGGAATAAAATTCATCTTTTAAATCAAACTTAATAAGTGTTTACCATAGCCGCTTTTTAATAAGGGTTCGGCTAATTTTTTTAATTGTATAACGTCTATGAAACCCATTTTAAAAGCTGCTTCTTCAATAGATCCGATTTTTAACCCTTGTCGTTCTTCTATTACTTGGACAAATTGAGACGCTTGCATTAACGAATTGAACGTTCCTGTATCAAACCAAGCCGTGCCTCTATCGAGTATGCTTACTTTAAGTTTTCCTCTTTTCAAATATTCTTTGTTAACATCGGTAATTTCTATTTCGCCTCGATGACTTGGCTTTATGTTTGCCGCAATTTCCACAACATCATTGTCATAAAAATAAACGCCCGGAACGGCATAATTGGATTTTGGTTTTTCGGGTTTTTCTTCAATAGAAAGTACTTTGCCATCGGCATCAAAATCTACAACACCATAACGCTCTGGGTCGTGAACATGGTAGGCATAAATAATACCGCCATCGGGATTATTGTTGGCTAAAAGCAAATCGGATAAACCTGTGCCGTAAAAAATATTGTCTCCAAGAACTAAAGCCACTTTATCCTTTCCTATAAATTCTTTCCCAATAATAAACGCTTCTGCTAATCCATTCGGATGTTCTTGAACGGCATATTCAAAACGACAGCCTAAACTTTTCCCATCGCCCAACAATTGTCGGAACAAAGGCAAATCATGAGGTGTTGAAATGATTAATATTTCACGAATTCCCGACCACATCAATGTTGATAGCGGATAATAAATCATGGGTTTATCGTAAATCGGCATCAATTGTTTGCTCACCGCCAAAGTCAATGGATGCAATCTTGTTCCTGAACCACCAGCTAAAATAATTCCTTTCATTGGATAAATTATTTGATTTGTTTTGCCATTTGTTTTCTATAAAAGGATCTGAAAATCCCAAACAAAACAAATAGAAATATAAAAAATAAAGGCAAAAACAATTTCATTTTACCATTAGTGGCACTATTATTTTTTATGTTAGTTGTCACGCTGCTTTCTTTAACAATTTTATCAAAGTTAACCAATTCAATTCTGTGAATTCCTTGTTCAGCAATCAAGGCATCTTTGGTTTTAATAATGTCGTTTAATTGTGTATTTTCATTGTAATAAACAAGTTTGTCGCTTTTTTGAGAACCGTTTAGAGTATTAGAAAAACTATTTAAAAAACCATTGATTTGTGAAATGATGGAATCGTTCTCAACCATTTTAATTTTAATATTATTCATGTTTTCTTTTTGAATAATTGCATAATAATCTGATTTGTTTAAAAAGTCTAATAACGGTTGAACTGTTTTTTCGGTGCTTGTTAGTTTATCTGTAGTATAGGATATAATATGAAATGGATAGTTCTTACTTGTTAAATTTTCATTTACAATTTTTTTAATGTCTCCATCTTCAGCCAAGAGTTTTACAAGTTCAAAATTTTGCGCGCTATTGTTGATGAATTTGTAAACATCCGTAATTGGAGCAATTGATATCTTCTTAAGTTTTTTTGGTTCTTTAATTCCAACGATTTCTTTTAAGAAAACGGTGTCGTTTTCATTTATCTTTGAACTAATTAAATCAATTTTCGCATACAAATAATCGGTTGAGTTAAAGTTTGGAGAAACAATAATTTGATTGTCATAAACTTTTGTGGTAGAATCCAAATAAATACCCAAACCAACTCCAAGAACAAAGAGCATCCCAATAATTTTAATGTTTCTTTTAAAAAACAAAATTCCTCTAAAAATCTTTGTAGCTATACCTTCAAAGAAATCTCCAATTTTTTTTGATAATTGAGATAAATCAATTTCTTGATTATCTGTGTTGTTTTGAGGTGTTGCACTCATAAAAATTATTTATTTAATGTTAAAAATTTGCTCTAATATTTTAATGGTAATCAAATAGGTAGGTTTAACTCCCGTTGTCCCTAATCCTCCAGATGCCAAGGTACTTCCTGTTTCTAATGGATTATCCGAGGCATAATAAGCGTAACGAACTTTTACATTGGGATGAATGCTTTTTCTAATTTTCGAAGCCGATTGTATTGCTTTTTGATAATAAGCGCCTTCCATTTCTAATCCTATAATTTCCCATGTAGATTCGTGGAAAAACTTTAATAAATCCCTGTTTTGTAATGATGTTCCAAGAACGGTAATCATTGGACCGGCACAAACAGGAATGTCGTTCCCTTCAAACATGGCTGCGGTCAACTCATTTTCAAACGGATAATTATCGGCTGTTCCTTCATTGATGTGTGCCGATGGAATCATGATATCTCCTTTTCCGCCTTCAAGAATTCCGGCTTTCCCCATGATAGAAACTGATTCTACATTTAAAAAAGTTCTATTTTTGCCTTCTTTATAGGGTTTTAACAATTCGTCAATGGTTTCAAAAGCTTGTTCTCCAAATGCATAATCCATTACAATAAGTACCGGGCTTTGTTCCCCCACTTTTGCTTTTGGAAAACTTGAATTGGACCAATTAATTTTGGCTGTATCAAAAATTTGAACATCAATATTGGTTCCGGAAGCATCCGGAAGCGAAATCATTCCATGTTTTAAAGCGAATTCTTCTACTTTATTTCGCACCTCATCAGCGCCTGATTTACTTAATTCTTCATAAATAAAGAAATCGGGTTTGTCTTTAAACTTTGTTTTTAAAACATGGGTGGCAAAAATAGAATTCATCACACTATGCATGTTGGCGCTAATAACATGAATGGGTCTTTCGAGTAAATCGTTTTCTTTTAAAACTTCTTTTATTGTTGTAGCCCAAATTTCACCATGAATATGATGCCCTAGTCGTTCTCTTAAAATGGGACTAAAGGTAATGGTTCTCTTATTGTTATCTAAAATTTCTTCTATAGCTAATTTACCCAACCAGTAAATAATATGCAAAAAGCGATCGGGTTTTTCAATCGTTCCAAAAGAGGCATAAACATCTATAACCTCGGAGAAACTTCTTCCTAAAACATTGGCTACATGCGAAATAGCACGTTCTTTTTCGGTTTGAGTGAGTTTCTTATTTTGTATAACAACCTCTTCTAATTTTTCCCAATCCCGAGTTACCTCACGTTCAATTTCGTCTAATAAAACACGGTCTTTTATTTTGTGGGATTCGATGAAAATAAAAGTTAAGTGCGTCAAAATATCATAAATATCCGAACGGCCACGCGTGATTTCCACATTCATTTGCTCTTCATCAATCCGATAACAATTTCTCCTTCTTTTTGGCGGAACAATGGCTTTAAAATGGGATTTTGAATACCCTTCATCCGACGTTAAATTGATAAATCTGCATTCTTCTATTCCAACAGGTAGTCGTTCGATAACGTATAGTAATCCGCTTAATTCTACCTTTTCTTCGGCAATACTTCCATATATTTCAGGGCGTAGCGAAAGCAACGCCTCTCTTAGAGTTTCTCCTGAAACACCCATTGGTTTGTAGAAACCTCTGTTAAATAAATGTCTCATGGTAATGTACAATCGTTCGATAGCCGCCGACGATTCTTGCGCTCTGGAGCGCGAAATGTTTTTAATTTCCTTCATTAAATTTTGTTTATTAACCTGCAAATATATGGATTTTATATTTTAGTTAGTTAACACTAGATTTATTGCGGGTTCATACACCATCATTTTCTCCGACGGATTGTTAACGTCATCTTTCGTTTGTTTGTTCCATTTTCCGCCAAAGAAGGTATATATAAATTCTCTTTGTACATAATTGTAAAGCATGAATGGATAATACGTTTTTTGAATTTTTGTTTGATTAGTGTTGAAGTCTGTTATCGTTTTTTCTACTTTGTTTTTTTCAATTATTAATTTTTCATAACCCACAAAAATTCCCGTTTTTGGGAATCGCAAATTCAAATCGGATAGGTTAAAAAAAGTCTTTTTTACTCCTTTTTTAACCGAAACTAAAAAATCTTTGTTCAACATTTCTTCACCCGGAAAACCATTGGCATCGACCGAATATAAATGAATTTTAATGGCGGCATTTTCTATTTCGCTATCGGTAAAGACGGTAACTTGTTTGATGTATTTCGTCTTTTTGTATTTGATGTAATACGGGAAAAACTTCGCGTCAATTCTGGGTCCGTTGTCAAAAGCTTGATAGGTTTCGTTTTTGACTTTGCCTATTTCAATTTCTCTGGTTTCATGTTTATTGACAATGACAACCTCCTCCATTTTAATAGCATTAACCATTAAAACCACTTTCTGAGCTTCGGAAGCTTTAACTGTTTTTTTTTCAAATCCCAATGCAGAAAAAATCAAAATTTTACTTTCCATAACATTTATAGAAAATGTGCCATTTTCCTCGGAAGTGGTTCCAATATTTTCATTTTCCGCCCAAATGTTTACATAGGAAATGGGCTTATTGTTTTCATCAACAACAACTCCTTTAACTTGAGCCGAAAAAGAAAGAGGGAATAAAAGAAATAGTATTGTATGTTTCATTTTAGTTGGTTAATTCTAAGCTTATGGCTAATTCTATAAACTTGTTGTAATATTCTCTCTGATTTTCATAATTATATGGATTTCTATTAACTCCTTTTTTCCACTCTTTATTATAAATCCATAATGTTTTTTTCTCGGAAGGTAGCGCTCCTATGGCTGGAGAATAATTAACATATTTCTTTTTGTTTACATAATACATATCATATTCATTGTCTTTTATCTTTAGCAATTCAATGACAACAAAAACGCCGTCTTCATCGATTTTTAGTTTGTGCTTTGAAACATCAAATTTCGATTTTCTGTTGCCTTTTTTAACTTTAAAAATCAAATTCTCATTGATTAAATCGGTTTCGGGATTTCCGTCTTCATCGGCAGCCATAACTCTGATTCTTACTGATGTTGTTCTATTGAATGCTTGAGTATTGATAATGATGCTTTTTAAAAATGGCGTTTGCTTGATGGTGTCATTGAACACAAAAAACTTGGCTAATGAATATTGGTTTATTGCCAAACCATAATAGAAATGAACTTTGTCTTTATCAAATTTATCGAGTTCATTCGTAATGCTTGCCCGTGGCTTTTCAATTTGCACTTCCTTTAATTGAATTTGCGCCAACTTATTATTTTCATCAACAACAACTCCTTTGACTTGAGCCGACAATGAAAAACCAATCATTAACACCAACCACGCCAATCGTTTTTCTTTCATCTTTTTTCTATGCTCTTTTTAATAAATCCGCAATCTTTCTATCATTACTCAACCTTGGAATTTTGTTTTGTCCTCCGAGTTTCCCAATGGATTTCATATACTCTTGAAAACCGTTTTTTTGAACTTTGGTAATCACTAGCGTTCGCAAAACATTCCCAACAATCAAGTCATCGTAATAGGTATTTTGCTTTCGCATGGCATGGTCTATTTGAAGCGCAAAATCTTCAAGATTTTCGGGTTCTCCCGAAGCTTCGGGATCAAATTCAATGAACCATTCGTGATAGGGTAAACCTATGATTGGAGAGATCTGTGGCGCCACCGTAAATTCATTCACGCGAATTGTGGCGTTTTCCATCGCTTCTTTCAAAGCACATTCTACTTCCTTCCCAATAACATGTTCGCCAAAAGCAGAAATGTAATGTTTGATTCTTCCCGAGACTATAATCCTGTAAGGTTTCAAACTCGTAAATTGCACCGTATCGCCAATGTTATAGGCCCAAAGTCCGGCATTGGTAGAAATTATTAAAACATAATTCACCCCGAGTTCTACTTCGCCAATAGTATAGCGTCTAGAATTTTCGGTTAAAAACTCTTCTGTTTTTACAAATTCATAAAAAATTCCTCCGTTTAAAAGCAACAACATGCCTTTGTCTTTTTGCAAATCCTGATAGGCGAAAAACCCTTCGGAAGCAGGAAAAAACTCAATGGAATCTACTTTTCTTCCAATAAGATTTTCAAATTTGGCACGATACGGTTCGTAATTTACACCACCATAAATGAAAAGATTAAAGTTTTTGAATATCTCGCCAACTGGCTTATTCTTTTCTTTTTGTAATTTTTCAAAATACATTTGAACCCAAGACGGAATTCCAGAAATAACCGTCATGTTTTCGTTGATGGTTTCGCCAACAATAGCATCCACTTTGGCTTCCCAATCTTCAATACAATTGGTTTCCCAACTTGGCATTCGGTTTTTCTGTAAATATTTGGGAACAAAGTGCGCCACAATTCCGGAAAGTCTTCCTAACTGTATTCCATTTTTTTCTTCCAAGATGGGACTGCCTTGCAAAAAAATCATTTTTCCATCTACAAAATTGGCGTTTCCTGTTTCGTGAATGTAATGTAAAATAGCATTTCGCGCAGCTTCAATATGAGTTGGCATGGACTCCTTAGTGAGTGGAATATATTTTGCCCCCGAAGTAGTTCCAGATGTTTTAGCAAAATAAAGCGGTTTTCCTTTCCAAAGAATATCCGATTCGCCTTTTACCGCTTTATCTACATAAGGTTTTAATTCTTCATAATCTCTGATGGGAACTTGTTTGGCAAAGTCTTCAAAAGTTTTTATTGCCGAAAAATTGTGGTCTTTCCCAAACTGTGTCTTATTCGCTTGATAGATTAAGTTTTGAAATACTTTTTGTTGCGTCCCAATCGGATTGGAGGACCAAATTTGGGTTTTATTATAAATTATTTTAGCAAAAAGTTTTGCGGCTATTGACTTTATTGACATCTTTTTGCGTTACGGTTTATTCTTTTTCCTTCTTGGTTGTTTTGAATTGGCTTTTTTTTCTTCAGCAGCAACTTGTTCTCGTAGTTTTAATTCGGATGGGGTGGGTTTTAAATCTTCTTTTTCGATGTCTTCAATAGGCGTTGCCAAAATAGAATCTTTATTGAATTTTGCATACTCTAAATCGCCTGTTAAAACTTTTTTAAGCGATTGAATGTAGGCTTCGTTTTTCTTCAAAGCGCCTGTTAGTGAGTCGGATTTTAAAGCAAGTTCCGTTGCGTCTTTTTTTAATTGTGTAGAAGCATAGCCGGGGATGTATTCTCGTAAAGGCGTGAAAGCAATGATATATGTTGTAATAAAAATAATTAACATAGCGCCAATAGTGGCCACAACGAAAACATTCATTAATGTTAATCGCAAGGAAAAAATTTCTTCAAAAGTATCTTCATTCAAAATAACCAAGCGGTTTTTTGTGAACAATTTCTTTTTTAATAATTTTCTTTTCAGGCGTTTTTCTGACATGGTATTTTATTATAGTACAAATATAGAAATTTATGTCGTTTATGCCATTTTATAGCTATTTAACGAAGTTTAACTATAAATAGTATAAAGAAAACTCTCTGAATATTATTTTCTTTATACCTTTGTCGCTCAGTTTAATTAAAAATTGCGGAAGCATAAATTTTATATATCATGGGAAGATTTGGTGTTACAGAAATGCTTATCATACTTGTTGTTGTTGTATTGTTATTCGGAGGTAAAAAAATTCCAGAATTAATGAAAGGTTTAGGAACCGGAATTAAGGAATTTAAAGATGCCGCTAAAGGGGAAGATAAAGCTCCGGAAACAAAAAAAGACGAAACTAAAGAATAATTAATTATGGAGAGATTAGGAATTGCTGAAATTATACTAATACTCACAATTGCAGGTTTACCTATTTTAATCATTCTAATTATTCTTTTTTTACGAAGAAATAGAAAGAATCTTATGTAAAACCAACTTATAAAGTTGGTTTTTTTTATAGTATCATGGAAAGCTGAATCCGCTTTCTCTCTTCGTCTACTTCAGTAACTTTCACCTGAACATGTTCCTGCAGTTTTACCACTTCGTTTACATCCGATACAAAACCTGCTCGGAGTTGGGAAATATGAACCAGTCCGCTTTCTTTAATTCCAATATCTACAAAGCAGCCAAAATTGGTAATATTATTAACAATTCCCGGAAGAACCATTCCGGTTTTTAAATCTTTAATCGATTTTACATTGGCATCAAATTCGAAAATTTTTGCTGCTTTTCTTGGATCCAATCCTGGTTTTTCGAGCTCTTTAATAATGTCTTTTAAGGTCAATACTCCTATTTGAGGGGTAATATATTTTTCGGGTTGAATGAGTTTTGTTTTGTCTTTATTGGCAATTAAATCATGTACAGACAGCTTCAAATCTTTTGCCATTTTCTCCACAATTTCATAGGCTTCGGGATGCACTGCCGAATTGTCTAACGGATTTTTTCCTTCTTTAATTCTGATAAAAGCAACGCCTTGTTGGTAGGCTTTATCTCCCAATCGTGGTACTTTTTTGAGCTGTTTTCTATCTGTAAATGGACCGTTTTCGGAACGGTATTGCACAATGTTTTCGGCTAGTTTTTCTCCAATGCCGCTTACATAGCTCAACAAATGTTTACTTGCTGTATTGATATTTATGCCAACCGAGTTCACGCAACGAATGACGGTTTTATCCAATTCCTCTTTTAATTTGGTTGATCTACATCGTGTTGGTATTGCCCAACACCTATGGCTTTTGGGTCAATCTTTACCAATTCCGCCAACGGATCTGAAAGTCGTCTTCCAATGGAAACTGAACCACGAACCGTTACATCATAATTGGGAAATTCGTCCCGCGCAATTTTTGAGGCAGAATAAACGGATGCTCCGGCTTCGGAAACCACAAAAACTTGAACTGGTTTATCGAAGGCGATTTTCTTGATGAAAAATTCGGTTTCACGAGAAGCCGTTCCGTTTCCAATGGATATCGCATCAATTTGATAAGCATTCACCATGGAACGAATTTTTTTCATCGCCATGGCCGATTCGTTTTGTGGCGCATGCGGATAAATGTTTTCGTTGTATAATAAGACTCCGTTTTCATCCAAACAAACTACTTTGCAACCGCTACGAAATCCGGGGTCAATGGCTAAAATTCTTTTTTCTCCTAAGGGTGGCGCGAGTAATAATTGTCCCAGATTATTGGCAAAAACCTGAATGGAATTAATATCGGCTTTGGCTTTGGCTTCTTGCAAAGATTCATTCGAAATGGCTGGATGCAACAAGCGTTTAAAGCTATCTTCAATCGCTAAATGCAAGTGGGGCGTGGTGTCATTTTGCCTTTTGATGATAATTTCATTCATCATTTCTATGGCTTCTTCTCCAGAATTATCGGGATCTATTTCAATTTTTAATTTTACAAAACCTTCATTTTCGGCTCTAAGCATCGCTAATAATCGATGGGAGGGCGCTTTTGATAGGTTTTCTGACCAATCAAAATATTGAGAAAATTTTTGCGCTTCCTGATCTTCTTTTTTAGCTTTGGAAACTTTGGTTGTTATGATAGCTTTGCGTTGGTAAATTCTTCGCAACTGTTTTCGAACGTAAATGTTTTCATTAATCCATTCGGCAATAATATCCCTTGCGCCCTGCAAAGCGTCGTCTTCATTGATGACGGTTTTGTTTAAATATTGTGTGGCTATAAAATCGACATCATCATTATTTTGTGCCATGATGATTTTAGCCAAGGGTTCTAGTCCGTTTTCTCGAGCCACATCTGCGCGTGTTTTTTTCTTCTTTTTAAAAGGCAAATACAAATCCTCCAACTCTTTCAAATCGAAACTTTCTTGCATTTTTATTTTCAATTCAGGCGATAATTGTCCTTGTTCTTCTATAGCTTTTAGAATAGCTTCTTTTCGTTTTATAATGACTTCATATTCCTTATTTAACTTGGCAATTTGCTCAATAAAAACTTCGTCTAGATTTCCGGTTTGGTCTTTTCTATAGCGAGAAATAAAGGGAATAGTACAATCTTCTAGTAAAAGTTGTACTGTTTTTTCAATGTTTATAGAAGTGGTAGCAACCGATTTCGCTATGAATTGTATGTTGGTCATTTTGGAATTTTAGAAGTAAACTATAATATATTAAGATTAAAATATTAATCCTGAACAATAAAGTCTTTTGGATCTTCTTTTTTAAATTCAGGTTGGATGTTGATGTGGTTGATGTGGAATTGTTCAAATAAAACCATTTCCACTTTATCCAATAAGGTATTGAATTCGCTCATTTTTATATCTTCGGTACAATCCAGATGCGCCTCGAGATGCAATTCCTCGTCGTTTAAATGCCAAACATGAATATGATGCAATTTGTTTACGCCTGAAACTTTGTGTACTTCGCGAACTATTTCTTTAATGTCTATAAATTCAGGTGTAAAAAGCATTAACATTTTAGTGGCTTTTTTAATTAAATCTACGCCTACTATAATTAAGTAAACTGCAATAAGAATCGTCATAACGCTATCCACCCAATACCATCCGTAAAATTTCATCAGTAATCCGCCAATTAAAACTGCTACTGACGCCATCATATCTGTCAATAAATGCAAATAGGCCGACTTCATATTGATATTGTGTTTGGCATCATTTTGAAGTAATAATACTGAAAATCCGTTTACTGCAATTCCTAAAATAGCCAACCAAATTACTAAACCAGACTCAATTGGATGCGGATTAAAAAGTCTTTCAATGGCTCCATAAGTCAAAATTAAAGCCACTACAACTAAAGTTATCGCATTGATAAATGCGGCAATCAACTCCGCTCTTTTATAACCAAATGTTTGATTGATAGATGCTTTTTTTCGGGAAAGCTTGTTAGCAAAAAGGCTAAACCCAAGTGACAAAACATCTGAAAAATTGTGTAATGCATCCGATATTAATGCTAAACTTCCGGAAATAATTCCGCCTGCAAGTTGCGCAACCGTAATTAGTATATTGAGTAATATAGAATAGATTAAATTTTTTCCTTTTACTTCGTGTTTATGAATGTGTACGTTACTCATGATTTACTGACAAGCTATTTTATTGACTCTATTAGCGTGTCTTCCGCCTTCAAAAGGTGTGACTAAAAATGTAGCCACAATTTCTACTGCCTGAGGAATAGAAGTGAAGCGTGCTGGTATACTTATAATGTTAGCATCATTATGTTGACGCGCTAAAGCGGCAATTTCTTTAGTCCAACACAATGCGGCACGGATTCCTTGATGTTTATTAACCGTCATCGCTATTCCATTTCCCGAACCACAAATTACAATACCAAAATCGGCATTTTTGTTTTCAACATCAATAGCAACAGGATGTCCAAAATCAGGATAATCAACACTGTCAAAAGCATCGGTTCCATAGTTTGTAATTTTATGCCCGTTGGTCTCTAAATAGTGAATAATGGCTTTTTTATATTCTGGCCCGGCGTGATCATTTCCAATGGAGATTTTCATAGTGTTGTTGATTATAATTGTCAGCACAAATTTAATAATATAATGACCAGTAATAGATGAATGGGGTGATTATTTTAAGCCTTTGATTTTAAAAGAACTAACTAAGTGTAAAAATTAAAAAATATTATAACTCTCTTTTAATCAATAGTTTTTCTATAATAAAAATATTAATTTTTTACATTGTTAATAGTAAAACCCAATTCGTTGATAATCAGTTAACCTTAAGTTAACATTTATTGTTAACAACTTTGGATAGAAAAGAAGAAGTTTTTCTTGGTCGTATTATTATAATTTGTAATCCAAAATTGGTTTGAGAATATCAAATTTAGTTTCCCTTTTTTTTAGAAAAGTTATCACTATAAAAAAGAAGTTTTTCAACAAAAACCAATCTATAAAGTTATTTACAAAAAGTAGGTTTTAGAACTTATTAACAGTTGTTAATTATTTTAAAAAATACTTCAAAATGAATGATTTACTATTTTAAAACTATGTTGATAAATAAATGTAAATTTAAATAACTTCAAAAAGTTACTTTTAAAACAAAACTTATTATATCTATTAACACGCTATAATAACCATCATAAATTAAATTTAAATTTCCTTTTTATTTTGTTGTTTTTAATATGTGTTGACAACTTTTAAAGTTTAAACAATTCTTAATTCATCTCTTCTTGAAAGATTATTTAAAATTTCTTTTACTTGCATAACATCGTTGGGGTGTACTTTTAAATTAATTCCACCGTATGCAAAACTAGCTAATGGATCAACAGCTACTACATTTTCATTTTGGAATAAATAAGGTATACCTTCATTATCTAAAATTGTTTTTAAAATTGTTATTTCGTGTATAAAATTAAAAGTAGCTACCGTTACAAACTCATTCATCTTTTTTTTAATATAAAGGTAGTTAAATGTTACATTTTATATAAATCTAATAGCTAATTTCTATTATCTAATTTCTTCTTCGTAATTTTCGACTTTATTACAAAAAGAATTATGAGTAAGAAACCAAAAAAGTTTGGAAAAAAAGAGAAAACGTTCTCAGAAAAGATTTTAAAAATATTATCACAAAATGCCAATAAACCTTTTAATTATAAACAAATAGCAGCTGTTTTAGAATTAGATGATACCAAAAGTAGAAATGAAATCATAAAAGATTTAAAAATTCTTGCTGCTCAAAAAGTCATCATAGAATCGGAACCTGGAAAATATTTAGTCAAAGCAATTAGTCAAGATTATTATGAAGGTACTATTGATATGACTTCTAGAAGAACCGCTTATTTTATTTGTGAAGATTTTGAAGAAGATGTTTTTATACCCACCAATAATTTAAATCGTGCTTTAGATAAAGATAAAGTAAAGGTTTATGTATATAATCGTCGAAGTGGAAAACGTCCAGAAGGGGAAGTTATCGAAGTTTTAGAAAGAGCTAAAACAGAATTTGTTGGTGTTATTGATATTCAAAAGAATTTTGCTTTCGTTACCACTGCAAATGCTAAAATGTACACCGATATTTTTATTCCAAAAGATAAATTAGGAGGTGCCGAGCAAGGAGATGTTGTTGTTGCTAAAATTGAAGATTGGCCAAAAAGAGCCGATTCTCCTTTTGGTTCAATTATAAAAGTTTTAGGAAAACCTGGTGATCACGATACAGAAATCCATGCTATCCTTGCCGAATATGGTTTACCTTATGATTTTCCTGTAGAAGTTGAAATTTTCGCTCAAAAAATAGACACTACTATACAAGCCAGTGAAATTATGAAACGGAGAGATATGCGTGATACATTGACGTATACGATTGATCCAAGAGATGCCAAAGATTTTGATGATGCCTTATCTTTTAAAAAATTAGAAAACGGAAACTACGAAATTGGCATTCATATTGCCGATGTTTCCCATTATCTACAAGAAGGAACAATACTCGATGACGAAGCTTTTAAACGAGGAACTTCAGTTTATTTAGTAGACAGAGTGGTGCCAATGTTGCCTGAAGTGTTATCTAATTTTGCCTGTTCGCTTCGTCCCAACGAAGAAAAATATACGTTTTCTGCCATCTTTGAAATCGATCACAAAGCAACCGTAATGAATCAGTGGTTTGGAAGAACCGTTATTAATTCAGATCAACGATTTGCTTATGAAGAAGCACAGGTAATTATTGAAACAAAATCGAATATAATTCCGGCAGACATTTCGTTGACAGGAAGTGATTTTACAGCTTCGGATGAAATTGTAGAAGCTACTTTAAAACTTGATGAATTAGCTAAAATTCTTCGCAGAAACCGAATGAACAACGGTGCTATTTCTTTTGATAAAGTAGAAGTAAAATTTAATTTAAGTGAAGACGGCGAACCAGAAGGTGTTTACTTTAAAGTGTCCAAAGACGCCAATCATTTGATTGAAGAATTCATGCTTTTAGCCAATAGAAAAGTGGCGGAATATATTGGAAAACAAAAGAAAACCTTTGTCTATAGAATTCACGATGAACCCAACGAAGATAAGTTGTTTGCCATGCAAGCCTTGATTTCTAAGTTTGGTTACAAAATCGATTTACGCGATAAAAAAGATATTTCAAAATCCTTAAATCAGTTGATGGCGGATGTTAATGGCAAAAAAGAGCAAAATCTGATAGATACTTTAGCCATTCGAACGATGAGTAAAGCTAAATATTCTACGGATAATATTGGTCATTACGGACTAGCATTTGATTACTACAGCCATTTTACATCTCCAATTAGACGTTATCCCGATGTGATGGTACATCGTTTACTGCAATATTATTTGGATGGCGGAAAATCGGTAGATACCGAAATTTATGAAGAAAAATGTGTGCACGCTTCCAATATGGAAGGTTTGGCCACCAATGCCGAACGTGATTCCATCAAATACATGCAAATTAAATACATGCAGGATCACAAAGATCAAGAGTTTGTGGGTGTTATTTCGGGCGTTACCGAATGGGGAATTTATGTGGAAATTATCGAAAATAAATGCGAAGGGATGTGTAGAATTCGGGAAATTAAGGATGATTATTACACCTTCGATGAAAAACAATATGCATTGGTAGGCGCTACGACTCAAAGCATTTTACAACTAGGCGATGAAGTGATTGTGAAAGTAAAAAATGCCGATTTAGTGAAGAAACAATTGGATTTTAATTTTATCAGAAAGAATTAATTAGTAGTGTTCAGTGCTCAGTTATAAAATAGTCATGAAAAATTTAGTTTGTAGTTTATTATTAATTAGTACGGTTGCTTTTTCTCAAATCGAGAAAGAAGTTGGCGATTTCTATAAAGTAACAGCATTTGACCAAATAGATGTTTTATTAATTCAGTCTGATGAGAATAAAATAATCTTGAATGGAAATGGAGCTGAGGATGTTGAGTTGATTAATAAAAACGGAGAATTAAAAATAAGAATGCCACTTACAAAATTGCTTTCTGGCGATAATATTTCAGCAACGGTTTACTTTAAAGAGCTTACTGCCGTTGAAGCGAATGAAAAATCAAGAATTTCAAGCGAAGTAATTTTCGAAGCCACGGGTTTTGATATTATAGCCAAAGAAGGGTCGGAGATAAAAATCAAGCTTTTGGTGGATAGATTAATAGTGAAAGTAGCTAATGGATCCCAAGTTAATGTGGAAGGAAATGCTATAACCCAAGATGTTCTGATTAATTCAGGAGGAATTTATGAAGCGGAAAAACTACGAACAAGCCAAACTTATATTACAGCAAATGCAGGTGGTGAAGCGGATATTTATGCTACCGATATTGTAGACGCAAAAGTTCGTGCCGGAGGTGTTATTACCATTTATGGAAAACCAAAACAAATTAATCAAAATATCGTTGCGGGAGGAAGAATAGAAGAAGCTAAGAAATAATTTCTTATTTTTGATTTTTCACTTTAAATAATTATATGCTACAAGATATATTATCAGGAATACCATTAGGAATTTTTTTAAGTTTCATGATTGGTCCTGTTTTTTTTGTACTCCTTGAAACCAGCGCTGTTAAAGGATTTCGGGCGGCATTAGTATTTGATTTTGGAGTAGTTACTGCCGACATTGTTTTTATTTCTTTAGCTTATTTTAGTAGTTACAGGTTGATACTAAGAATAAAAAATGATCCTGCTATTTATATATTTGGTGGAATTTTGATGCTTAGCTATGGTTTAGTTTCTTATTTAAAAACAAAAAAAGCGAGGAAAAATTTCAACGAAAAAGAAATCCTAGAAATCACAAAAAATAATTATACAAGCCTTTTTATTAAGGGTTTTTTATTAAACTTTATTAATGTGGGTGTTTTATTATTTTGGTTTTTGGTGTTGCTTACCTTTGGTCCAAAATTGGAATTAGAAACCTCAAGAATGCTGATATTCTTTACAGCCGTAATAGGGACATATTTACTTGTTGACATCGGAAAAATTGTATTAGCTAAGCAGTTAAAAAGCAAAATGACTCCTATGAATATTTTAAAAATCAAGAAATTAATTAGTGTTTTATTAATTGTTTTTGGATTGGTTTTGATGTTTCAAGGTTGGTTTCCAAGCGAAAACAAACTCGCAAAAAAGGTTTTAGAGAAGATTGATTGAGAGAAATAAATCAAATTGTTTTTTAATAATAACTTCCAGGCTTCTTTAAGAGCTTTGGCAGCATCGTCCGGAGTCGAAAATTCCTTTAAATACTTTTCTAAAAATTTAAAACAAAAAAAAGAGACACATTACTGTATCTCTTTTGAGGCATCGTCCGGATTCGAACCGGAGTAGGAGCTTTTGCAGAGCCCAGCCTAGCCGCTCGGCCACGACGCCAATAGGACGGCAAATATAGGTTTTTTTTTGAAAGTTCCAAAGTTTTTTAAAACAGCAACTTTGTGCTTCTCATTTATCAAATCGCACTTAATTTCTATATTCTTCCATTTCAATCGTAACAGCCTCCACATCACCACCAATGGGAGGATTTAGTTTTGAAACTGCTAAAATAATCCTTGAAATCGAGGGAATTTCTTTAAAAATCCTAGTGATTATGCGGTGTGCAACATTTTCTAATAATTTAGAACGAATATCCATTTCTTCCACCACAATTTTATTTAAAAGCACATAATCAACGGTATCTTTTAGCTCATCCGTTATAGACGATTTTCTTAAATCGGTTTTGATTTCCAAATCAATGCGGTAATCCGAACCAATTTTTCCTTCTTCTTCCAAGCAGCCGTGAAATGAAAATGTTCTTATGTTTTGGAGTTTTATTGTTCCCATTTTATGTTAATTCGGTTATTTAGTGATTCAGTTATTTGTCTTTGGATAATAAAGATTTTTTTAATGCTTTATCAAATACCCAAATAAACGAATAACCAAACATTTATTTATCTTTGCTAAAATTACAAAAAAAATGTCAACCGAAGAAAAAGCACTCAATTTCATTGAACAAATTATAGAAGAAGATTTAAAAAATGGTTTGTCGCAGGACAAATTGCGTTTTCGTTTTCCTCCAGAACCTAACGGTTACTTACACGTGGGTCATGCCAGTGCGATTTGTTTGAATTTTGGTTTAGGCATTGATTATAAAGCGCCGGTGAACTTGCGTTTTGATGATACAAATCCCGCAAAAGAAGAGCAGGAATTTGTGGACGCCATCAAAAAAGACATCGAATGGCTTGGTTTCACTTGGTCTGAAGAACGATATGCTTCCGATTATTTCCAACAATTATACGATTGGGCGGTTGCATTTATCAAACAAGGGAAAGCATATATTGATAGCCAATCTTCCGAAGAAATGGCCAAACAAAAAGGAACGCCAACACAAGTAGGTACTAATTCTCCTTTTAGAAATCGTTCGGTTGAAGAAAATTTAGACTTATTAACACGAATGAAAAACGGTGAGTTTCCAAATGGAACGCACATTCTTCGTGCTAAAATTGATATGACGCACACCAATATGTTGATGCGTGATCCCATTATGTACCGCATTTTACATTCGCATCACCACCGAACCGGAAACGATTGGTGTATTTATCCAATGTATGACTGGGCTCATGGTGAAAGTGATTATATAGAACAAATTTCGCATTCATTTTGTACGTTGGAGTTTTTACCTCATCGTGAATTGTATGATTGGTTTTTAGATCAAGTATATGATGCTGCAAAAGTGCGTCCGAAACAAAGAGAATTTGCTCGTAGAAACTTATCACACACTGTTGTTTCTAAACGTAAATTATTGCAATTGGTGGAAGAAAAACATGTGACTTCCTGGGATGATCCAAGAATGAGCACACTTTCAGGAATGCGAAGACGAGGTTACACGCCTATGGCCATTCGGAATTTTGCCAATACGATTGGAATTGCCAAACGTACCAATTTAATTGATGTTTCCCTTTTGGAGTTTTGTGTTCGAGAAGATTTGAATAAAACAGCGCCAAGAGTTATGGCCGTTTTAAATCCGGTAAAATTGGTAATTACCAATTATCCTGATGGAAAAGAAGAGCTTTTAGAAGCTGAAAACAGTCAGGAAGATGCAAGTTTAGGTTTTAGAGAAGTGCCTTTTTCTAAAGAATTATATATCGAAAGAGAAGATTTTCAAGAAGAAGCGAATAAGAAATTTTTTAGATTGACATTAGGAACTGAAGTCCGTTTGAAAAACGGTTATATCATCAAAGGCGAAAGCGTTGTAAAAGATTCGGAAGGGAACATTACCGAAATTCATTGTACTTATGATGAAGATTCCCGAAGTGGAAGCGGCACCGAAGCATCTCAACGAAAAGTAAAAGGAACGATTCACTGGGTTTCTATAAAGCATGCGATTACTGCAGAAATCCGTTTGTATGATAGATTGTTTACGCACGAAAATCCAGACGGCGATAAAGAAGTGGACTTCAAAGAATACATCAATCCCAATTCCTTGGAAGCGATTACAGGTTATTTAGAACCAAGTTTATTAACTGCACAAGATGGTGAGCGATTTCAATTTCAACGATTGGGCTATTATTGTGTGGATAAAGATTCCTCTATTGAAAAATTAGTTTTTAACAAAACAGTTGGCTTAAGAGATACTTGGGCAAAAGTGGAAAGTAAAGAATAATATTTTAGCAATATAGTTACAATAAAAAAGAGCCAATTTGGCTCTTTTTTATTTGTTTAAATTAATTTATTCAGCAGGATTGGAGGTATCGGATGGGTTATAATCCAATGAAGTAGTATCCTTATTTTTCTTAACCCTTTTGGGTTGGTTTTTCATTTGTTCTCCCATGATGCTCGAAGCGGTAAAGCTTGTGACCATATTGTTCAGCATATCACTGGCGGCTTGTGGCGAATTGGGCAATAAAATCAAATTTGAATTGGTATCCGCGCCAATCGCTTGTAGCGTATCATAGTGTTGCGTTATGACAATCAAAGCCGAAGCTTCCTGGGAATTAATCCCCACATTGTTTAAAACTTCTACACTTTCTACCAATCCACGAGCAATTTCTCTACGTTGATCGGCAATACCTTGTCCTTGTAATTTTTTACTTTCGGCTTCGGCTTTTGCTTTTGCCACAATTCTAATTCTTTGTGCTTCCGATTCGAAAGTCGCCGCGGTTTTTTCTCTGTCGGCAGCATTGATACGGTTCATCGCATTTTTTACTTGAATATCTGGATCGATATCGGTTACCAGGGTGTTGATGATATCGTAACCATACGTCATCATGGCTTCGTTCAATTCGCGTTTTACACCAATCGCAATATCATCTTTTCTTTCAAAAACGTCGTCCAAAATTAACTTCGGCACTTCGGCACGAACAACATCAAAAACATAAGCCGTAATTTGATCATGAGGATATTCTAATTTATAAAATGCTTCATACACCTTGTCCTGAATTACATTAAATTGTACCGAAACTTTCATTTTAATAAAAACGTTGTCTTTGGTTTTGGTTTCAATAATTACATCCAATTGTTGGATTCTTAAATTCACACGACCGGCAATGCGGTCAATTATGGGAAGTTTAAGTTGCAAACCCGAACTTCGAATGCTGGTAAATTTTCCGAAACGTTCAATAACAACAGCGCTTTGTTGCTTGACGGTAAAAAAGGAGGAAAAGAAAATAAAAAGACATAAAACGAGAAATACAATTAAAAATATAGACATTTTTTTAAATTTAAATTGTTAGTATATTGTTTATACGAAATATGTGTATGTTTGTTACAAATAAAATAAGTTCTCCATGACGAAAAAGCTTTTAATTATTTGCCTTCTAATTACAGCCACTTCATTTGCACAATACGGATACCGAGATTCTAATATGATTGGAATCACTTTAGGATTAAATCAATTCAACGTAACCACATCAGATTTTAAAACCACCCCAGGACAAGGTTGGAATGTTGGGCTTTCCATGCGTGGAAATTTCTATAATAATTGGGATGCCCTTTACGGAATTCAATTTAGTGAGTACAATTTTAAAGTTGAGACTTTAAACGCAACAATGCATATAAGAGAAACTAATTTAAAATTGCCTTGTGCCAATATTACTTTTCAGTTGAGCTATAAATTTATTGAAAACCATTTGAGTGTTGAATTTGGTCCAATGGTTCAGATTAATGGGAAATTTGCCGTAGAAAAAACAGAAGAAAACAACATCATTAATGATATTGCAGATGATATTCCCATTAAGAGCTTAACGGACGTAAGCAACGTTAGCTTTTATCCAGTTGCCGGACTTACTGCCGGAGTTAGAAATGCCAGATTGAATATTACTTACCAATATGGTGTAAATAATATATTCGCAAAAGCAGATGGCGGTTTTAGCGGGCATGCTTCTGTAATTAATGGCAATGTAATTTTCTACTTCTAATCTTATCTAACTTCAAACCATTCATGAAAGAAAAGCTAATTTTAACCACGGCACTGCTATCGTTTGCCTTTGCAAAAGCTCAAACGATTATCGTAGAGGACACTTATGAAAAAAATAACAAACCGGTTTCTTATGACTTGTTGTTTAAAAGCCAAAAAGTAGTAATCTGCAAAGGGAAAAAAATTGGTGGACTGGTTGCGGGTTCGCAAACCAATAATATCTACAGTTATGATTTCTCAGGAAATAAAACTGCCATTGTTGAAAATGCAAAACTATACCAATGCAATTATTCAAATTCTGAAAAAGCACTTCGGGTTGTGGATATTTCAGACGGATTGTTTAAAGCTACAGTAAAATATTTAGTGGATGGTAAATACACAAATCCGGTTTTGATGGATCAATCCAATGCTTTTCGAAGATACTTCCCATACTATAACAATTTTACCGACAAATATGAAATAAGGCTGACCAATCAACAAAACAAAGACGATATTGACTATCAAAAAGATAACCTTAATTTATCGGTGGTTGATATCATGACCAAAAAAAGAAAAGCCTACAAATTGGAAAAACCTAATGTGGCGAGAATAACGTCGGGAAATTTTGTGCTGCCAGAAAAAAAGCTGGGGTTGAATTATCGATTCAATGACGATGACTCGTTTGATTTTATTACCAAATCGATTGCTTTTGATTATTCTAAAACTACTTTGTATAAAACAACTTATAACTTATCGGATGGCAAAATTTCAAAAGATATTGCCTTTGAATTAAGCCTGACGGGAAAATATTTTATCTATTCCCATAATAGCGCCGGATTCACAGATACACCAGCAAATAAATCATTACCGTACTTTGATGATGACCTGTTTGTAAACAATTATATTACAGACAGGAATAATGGAGATGTCTATGTTTATGGATTATATAGCGATAAACCAGCTTCTTTGAATAAAGAAGTAATTCCAAGAGGTTATTATGTTTTCAAGTTTGATAAAACTGGAAAAAAGCTTTGGGAATCTATCAATAAGATAGAAGACAAAGATTTCAACGAAAAACATTATATGTATTATACAGAAACGGATTTATCTTTTATCAATAATAAACTTTGTTTTTATGCTTTTGTTAATGAAAATGATGAATATTTAAATTATGGAATTTTAGACCAAGCGACAGGAAATCAAGAAAAAAGCAAAAAAATTGTTTTTCATGAATACGAGTCAAGAGTGGGTGTTGGCAGTGATTTTTTTAAATTAGACTATGAGTATAAAAACATCAAAGAATTAAAAAACAAAAAATTTAATGTCTTGGGGATTATAGCTTATGATAATAATAGTAAGTACGCGGATTATGTAAAAAATGTTAAGATTAAAGGAGAAACCCATTTTTTAACCCGGTTTACAAACTTTGGAATGTTGGTAATAGAAACAGATAATGATGAATATTATAAAGTTCTTTATTTTAAAGAATAAAAAAGTCCCGAGTTAATCGGGACCTTTCTTTTTTATAAACTTGCTATTGCTTTTTCTAATCGCTTGATGGTTTCTTCTTTTCCAATGAGCTCTACAACATCAAAAAGATGTGGTCCTTTCAAAGCACCAACCAAACTCAATCGAAAAGGCTGCATTACTTTTCCCATTCCAATCTCGTTTTGTATCATCCAATCTTTTACAATGGTTTCAATATTTACCGAAGTGAAATCTTCAATTGTTACCAAAACAGCAATCAATTGTTGCATCAAATCAGGCGTATCTTCTTTCCAATTTTTAGAAGCTTTTTCATCATAAGAGGTTGGCGCTTCAAAAAAGAAATTACTCATTTCCCAAAATTCTGAAACGAAATTAGCGCGTTCTTTTATCAAGGAGACTATTTTCGCCAAAGTAGTATAATCTACATCAATTCCTTTTTCATAGACTATAGGGGCAAAAGATTTTGCTAAACTTTCATCAGATTGTTTTTGCAAATACTGGTGATTGAACCATTTGTTTTTCTCCGGATCAAATTTGGCTCCTGCTTTATGCACACGATTTAAATCAAAAACTTCACCCAATTCTTCTAGAGAGAACAATTCTTTTTCTGTCCCATCATTCCATCCTAATAGCGCTAAAAAGTTCACCACTGCCTCTGGGAAAAAGCCGTTTTCTCTATAACCAGAAGAGATGCCTTCTTCGGTTTTCCATTCTAATGGGAATACTGGAAATCCCATTTTATCGCCATCGCGTTTGGATAATTTTCCGTTTCCAATGGGTTTTAAAATCAAGGGTAAATGAGCAAATTCAGGAGCTTCCCAACCAAAGGCTTTGTATAACAAAATATGTAATGGCATGGAAGGCAACCATTCTTCGCCACGAATAACATGGGATGTTTCCATTAAATGGTCATCAACAATATTCGCCAAATGATAGGTTGGCATTCCGTCGCTTTTGAACAATACTTTATCGTCTAAAAGATTGGTGTCAAAATTAATATCGCCACGAATAATGTCATGCAAATGCAAAGTTTCATTCACAGGAGTTTTGAATCGGATAACATAGGCTTCGCTATTGGCAATTCTCTTTCCGGTTTCTTCCTTTGAAAGAACTAACGAAGTATTTAGTTTTTCACGGTTACTCCAATTGTAGATAAATGTTTTCCCTTCGGTTTCGTATTGTTTTCTCAAACTATCCAAAGCTTCAGCTGTATCAAAAGCATAATAGGCATTTCCAGAATTTATCAATTGATCTGCATATTGTTTGTACAAAGGTTTTCTTTCGCTTTGACGATAAGGGCCAAATTTTTCATTTTTTCCAACGGTTTCGCTAGGCGCAATTCCCAGCCATTCCAAAGCCTCCATGATATACTCTTCGGCTCCGGGAACGAAACGGTTTTGGTCGGTATCTTCAATTCGCAAATAAAAAACGCCGTTGTTTTTTTTTGCAAATAAGTAATTAAATAAGGCAGTTCTAACGCCACCAATGTGTAATGGTCCAGTTGGACTTGGCGCAAAACGAACTCTGACAGGTCTTGACATTTCAATAAAATTTTTGCAAAGATACAATTTTAGCGATTAGACAAAAGGCAAAAGCCATTAGTAAAGATTTAACTTTTATTGTATCTTTAAATTTGTACTTTTATCGGTTGTAAAAAGAAGTGCTATAAATTGGAGAATTCAAATCTTATCTATCAAAAATTAGAAAGCTTTATTAAAAAGTTTTACACAAACGAATTGCTGCGTGGCACTATTTTCTTTGTTGGTTTAGGCTTACTGTATTTTATATTTACGCTTTTTGTGGAATATTTTTTTGGTTGAAACCCACGGCGAGAACCTGTCTTTTTTGGACGTTTATTAGTGTTGAAGTATTTCTTTTGGTAAGGTTTATTTTGTTTCCCATGTTTAAATTATTTAAACTTCAAAAAGGGATAGATTATAATCAAGCATCGGGTATTATTGGGAATCACTTTAGTGAAGTAGGTGATAAATTGACTAATTTTTTACAGTTATCGGTTGATAAAAACAGATCCGAATTACTATTAGCTTCTATTGAACAAAAAGCAAACACCTTGCGGCCTATTCCATTTGGAAACGCCATTAACTTAGGAAAAAATAAAAAATATTTGCCTTTAGTAATTATCCCATTTTTATTTTTTGCATTCTTTTATTTATCAGGCAACAGTCAAATGATTTCTCAAAGTTTTAACAGAGTGGTGCATTTCAAAGAACAATTTTTGCCGCCAGCACCCTTTGAATTTGTGGTAGTAAATGGGAATTTACAAACGGAACAAAACAAAGACTTTCTATTAAAAGTAAAAACCGAAGGGAATATTGTTCCCGAAAACGCAATAATTTTCATTGGAAGTGAAAGTTACTTTATGGAAAATACCAAAGCAGGAGAATTTGAGTTTATTATACCAAAACCATCCCAAAACGTTGAATTTCATATTGAGTCTTCAACAGTTTCTTCGAAAGAATACGAACTGAATGTGGTTGTCGTTCCTTCGATTGCTGATTTTGAAATGGCTTTAAATTTCCCAGGTTATTTAAATAAGAAACCTGAAAATGTAAAAGGAACCGGAAACGCCATTATCCCGGAAGGAACCAGAATTACTTGGAAAATGAACACAGTAGCTACTCAAAAAGTGGATTGGCTGGATGCGAATTCTAAAAATACATTTGGCAAACAAGACAATACGTTTTCTTTAACCAAAAATATCAGCCAAAACACCGATTATCAAATCCTTACTTCCAATAACAAAGTTCAGAATTATGAGAAACTAAATTATAAAATTTCGGTTGTCAAAGACCAATTTCCTACTATTAATGTTACTAATGCTCCCGATAGTTTGCGAGTTGGAAAGAATTATGTCTTAGGACAGGTTTCTGATGATTATGGTTTGTCAAAACTTCAAATCGTTTATTATTCTAAAGACACACCAAACCTTGTTAAACGAGGAATAATATCCGTTAAAAGAGATATTTACGATCAGTTTGTTTTTTCATTTCCGAGTAATCTTCCTGTAGAAGAAGGCATTTCCTATGAGTATTATTTTGAGATTTTTGATAACGATGCGCCTCATAATTTCAAAAGCACTAAGTCATCGGTTTTCAGCAACCGTATTGCCACCGAAGCGGAGAAAGAAGACGAAATGATGCAACAGCAAAACGAGAATATTAATTCATTACAAAAATCTTTAAATACGCAAGAAAAGCAAATTTCCGAAATGGAAAAATTGCAAAAAATGGGTAAGGAAAAAGAAACTTTAGAATTCAAGGAACAACAAAAAGTGAATGATTTTATTCAACGTCAAAAACAGCAAGACGATATGATGAAAGAGTTTACCGAGAAAATGAAAGACAATCTTGAGAAAGTCAAAACCGATAAAAAAGACGAATTAAAAGAGGTTTTAAAAGACAGATTGGAGAAGTCTCAGAAAGACTTAGTGAAAAACCAAAAGCTATTGGATGAACTTAAAAAGCTGAATGACAAAATCAGCAATGAAGAATTTTTCGAAAAAATGGAGAAGTTCAAACAAAACAGCAAAAACCAAATGAAAAGTTTAGAGCAATTGGTTGAATTGACAAAGAAATATTACGTAGAGAAAAAAGCAGACCAAATTGCCGACAAACTAGATAAACTTTCAGAGAAACAAGACAAACTTTCTGAAGCCGATAAAGAAAACAACGAAGAGAAACAGGACGATATAAACAAGGAATTTGAAAAAATTCAGGAAGAATTAAAGGATTTGGAAAAAGACAATAAGGAATTAAAAAATCCTGTTGAATTGCCAAAAACCGAACCTAAAGAGAAAAGCATTGACGAGGATTTAAAGAACGCAAAAGAGCAATTGCAAAAACAGCAGAAAGACAAAGCTAAACCCAAACAAAAAAGCGCTTCCAAAAAAATGAAGCAAATGAGTCAGGACATGAAAGAATCGATGGATTCTGGAGAAATGCAGCAAATGGAAGAAGATGTTGCCATGCTTCGACAAATTTTAGATAATTTATTAGCCTATTCTTTTTCTCAAGAAGATGTAATGAAAGAGTTCAGAGGATTAAAACGCGGCTCGCCTTCTTTTAATAAAAATTTAAAGATTCAGCAGGACTTGAAACAGCAATTCAAACATGTTGATGATAGTTTATTTGCCCTGTCTTTGCGTAATCCAAAAATTGAGGAACAAATCACAAAGGAAATTGGCGAAGTGCATTACAATGTTGATAAGGCAATTGAAAATCTAGCGGAAGCCAATATACCTAAAGGGAATTCACACCAGCAATTTGCTATCTCATCATCAAATAAACTTGCAGATATGTTAAGCGACATACTAAACGGAATGCAGATGGAAATGTCGGGTTCGGGAATGGGGAAACCAAAACCCGGAAAAGGGGAAGGTTCTGGAATGCAATTACCCGACATTATTAAAAAACAAGAAGGACTTGGCGAGAAAGCTAAAAAAGGCTTGAAAAAAGGCGAAAAACCAGGGGAAGGGCAAGAAGGGAAACAGGGCGAAAAACAAGGAAGTGATGGAAGCCAAGGTAAAGGTAACAAAGGCGAAAAGGGCGAAAAGGGTGTTGGACAAGGTGATGGGGAAGACGGAGAAGACGGAGAAGGAGATGCGAAAGCCATTATGGAAATTTATAAAGAGCAACAGCAACTTCGTGATGCGTTACAAAATGAATTAAACAAACAAGGCCTTGGCGGAAGCGGACAAAATGCTTTGGATCAGATGAAAGAAATTGAAAAACAATTGCTCAACAAAGGCTTTAATAATGATGTTATCCAAAAGATTTTAAATGTAAAGTATGAGTTGTTAAAATTGGACAAAGCGATACAACAACAAGGGGAAGAAAAGAAACGCCAATCAGAAAGCAACAAGAAAGAATTTTCAAATCAGACGAATGCTTTACCAACTCGACTTCAAGATTATATTAATAGCATTGAGATTTTAAATAGACAAAGCTTACCTTTGCGCTCCAATTTTAACCAAAAGGTTCAAGAATATTTTAAAAACAATGATTAGTTTTAATTACGAACTAGAATTTACTATAGAAAATGAAGCCGCCATCGCTGATTGGTTGTCTAAAGTAATACTGTCCGAAAACAAAAAAGAAGGAGAAATTAATTATATCTTTTGTGACGACGATTATTTGTTAGAAATAAATCAGCAATATTTAGATCACGATACGCTTACTGATATCATCAGCTTCGATTATTCTATAGGAAATGAGCTACATGGAGATATTTTTATTTCAATAGAAAGGGTTTGTGAAAACGCTACAGATTTTAAAGTTTCCTTCGAAGAAGAATTAAAAAGAGTTTTAGCGCACGGTATTTTACATTACTGCGGATATAAAGATAAAACGCCTGAGGACGAAAAAGCAATGCGCATTAAAGAAGACGAAAAGATAAAAATGTTCCACGTGAAACAATAATTGTGGATTTTCCAGAAGTTAACAGCAAAAAAAAGAATGTTTTTAGAAAAATATGATGTCATAGTTGTCGGCGCGGGCCATGCCGGTTGTGAAGCCGCTGCTGCTGCTGCTAATATGGGTTGTAAAACCTTATTGGTTACCATGAGTTTGCAAAACATTGCTCAAATGTCTTGCAATCCTGCTATGGGCGGAATTGCAAAAGGGCAGATAGTTCGTGAGATAGATGCGCTTGGAGGGTATTCGGGAATCGTTTCGGATAAAACCGCTATTCAATTTAAGATGTTGAATAAATCTAAAGGGCCCGCAATGTGGTCGCCAAGAGTTCAAAGTGACCGAATGCGTTTCTCAGAAGAATGGCGATTAATGTTAGAGCAGACGCCAAATCTTGATTTTTATCAAGAAATGGTTAAAGGTTTAATTATTAATAATGGAAAAGCAGAAGGTGTGAAAACATCTCTTGGATTGGAAATAAAAGCCAAAACAGTTGTATTAACTAACGGAACTTTTCTTAACGGATTAATACATATAGGTGAAAAACAATTTGGCGGAGGGAGAGCCGGTGAAAGTGCAGCATATGGAATTACGGAAGATTTAACTAATGTTGGTTTTGACTCGGGAAGAATGAAAACAGGAACGCCACCACGGGTTGATGGACGTTCATTGGATTATTCTAAAATGATTAAAGAGCCCGGAGATTTGATTCCTGATAAGTTTTCTTATTCAGACGAAACGAAGCCATTGACACATCAAAAATTGTGTCACATGACCTATACTTCTTTAGCTGTTCATGACATCCTCCGCGAAGGATTTGATCGTTCCCCAATGTTTAATGGAAGAATTAAAAGTATTGGTCCTAGATATTGTCCGTCGATTGAAGACAAGATTAACCGTTTTGCGGATAAAGAAAGACATCAATTATTTGTTGAGCCTGAAGGTTGGAATACGGTTGAGGTATATGTAAATGGATTTTCAACATCTTTGCCTGAAGATGTTCAGTTCAAAGCATTACGTTCCGTTGTTGGATTTGAAAACGTTAAGTTTTTCCGCCCTGGTTACGCCATAGAATATGATTATTTTCCGCCTACACAATTAAAACACACCTTAGAAACAAAGTTAATAGAAGGATTGTATTTTGCTGGACAAATTAATGGCACTACAGGTTATGAAGAAGCGGCGTCACAAGGATTGATGGCCGGAATAAATGCTGCTTTAAAAGTTCAGGAAAAGGAACCTTTGATTTTAAAACGCGATGAAGCCTATATTGGAGTCCTTATAGACGATTTAATTACAAAAGGAACGGAAGAGCCCTATAGAATGTTTACCTCCCGAGCCGAGTACCGAATATTATTGCGGCAAGACAATGCCGATTTCAGATTAACAGCCAAAGGCTACAAGATTGGGTTAGCTTCAGAAAAGAGACTCATAAGAATGGAAAAGAAGCAAAATGCAAGTCAAGCAATGGTTGATTTCTTTAAAGAAACTAGCGTAACTGTTGCGGAAACAAATCCTATTCTAGAATCAAAAGAAAGCGCAAAAATTGTACAAGCCGACAAAATGTTTAAAATATTTTCACGCCCACAAATTGATTTAGAGGATATTCTAAAATTTGAAAAAGTAAAGGAATACGTTGCTGCAAATGGTTTGGATAAAGAGATATTAGAACAAGCAGAAATTCAAGTTAAGTACTCGGGCTACATTGAAAAAGAAAGGAACAATGCTGATAAATTAACACGATTAGAGGAGGTAAAAATCCCTGAAAATTTTGATTACAATAAAATAAAATCCATGTCGATTGAAGCTAAACAAAAGCTAAGCAAAATTAGACCAATAACAATTTCACAAGCATCAAGAATAAGCGGAGTTTCGCCAAGCGACATTTCAGTATTACTAATCTATATGGGGAGATAGTTTTGTTCCACGTGAAACTAATCTAGCGAAGCCTTATTAAAAAAGACATTACATGAGTTTTCAAAACAATATTTTTTATAAAAAAGTAAAAGATTATTCAGTTTCAAAAGAAATTTTCGATCTGCACCATAACCCTGAATTTGATTTACTGTTAACCTATCCAAAACCAAGTATAGAAAAATTATCAAGTTATTACGAGAGTGATGATTATATCTCACACACAGATGGTAAACGATCTTTGTTCGAAAAACTGTATCATTTTATTAAAAGCATAGCTTTAAAAAACAAATTAAAATTAATTAATTCTCAATCTCAAAAAGGAAATCTTTTAGATATTGGAGCCGGAACAGGAGACTTTTTACTTGTTGCAAAAAAAGACGGATGGCAAATCACAGGTATTGAACCAGGAGAAAAACCTAGAGCTATTGCCATTCAAAAAGGTGTTTCTTTTGTAAATGATTTAGCGGATTTAGACGACAGTTCTTTTGATATAATTACTATGTGGCATGTTTTAGAGCATGTGCCGGATTTGGAATTTCAAATTAAAGAACTAAAAAGGTTAATAAAACCAGAAGGAACTATTATAATTGCTGTTCCAAATTTCAAATCATTTGACGCAAATTATTATGGAAAATTTTGGGCCGCTTTTGATGTCCCAAGGCATTTATGGCATTTTTCGAAAACAGCCATTGAAAAACTTTTTGCAGTCGAAAAATTAAAATTAGTAAAAGTTCTTCCAATGAAATTTGACAGCTTTTATGTAAGTCTATTATCTGAAAAATATAAAAACGGAGAAATGAATTTCCTAAATGCATTTTGGATAGGATGGAAGTCAAATCGATACGGAAAACAAAATATCGAATATTCATCCCATATTTACGTGATAAAAAAAGAGTAAACGCAATATTATAGCCCCTGCTTTAAAATTTAAGGATGAGGCGAATCAATCGCCGTTTAAAATATATAGGTTGCTTAAAACGCTTTATTTCAAGTCAAAATCCATAACATTTCTTTATCTCAAACAAAAAATCCATAACTAATTCTTATTATATTAAAAATTCATGATAAACTACATTTTCTTCCTCTTTAAGAATAATGTAGTTTATTTTTATACTTTTGAAAAAACTTAATAAAAAACAATAAATAATGAAAAAATCTTTTATCCTTTTTGCCTTTGCTCTTTCAATAATTGCATGTAATAAAGTTTCTGATCCAAAAGAAACTAAAACAGCTTATGTGGACACTTCAAAATTACTTGAAGAATCAACACAAGCAAAAGACATCGAAGCAAAATATAAAGATAAATCTAAAGTAATGGGAGGTCAACTCGATGCAGAAGTAACTCGATTTAAGTCAGAAGCTGCAGATTTTAAGAAAAACGCAGCGGCAAATGGTCAAGCATGGGCGCAACAAAAAGGTTCTGAATTACAACAAAGAGAGCAACAATTGAATTATGCTCAACAAGCAATGTTGCAACAATTACAGCAAGAAAGTGGCGTTGAAATGGATACACTAGTAAAAACTTATAAGAAAATCATAAAAGAGTATGGTAAAGAAAAAGGATATGATTATATCTATGGGACAGGAGAAGCAGCGTCAATATTATATGCTAAAGATTCATATGACATTACAAAAGAAGTCATCAAACTTGTAAATGACAAATACAAATCGGAGGGTAAAAAAGAAGAAGCTACAGAAGCTAAAAAATAAAAGCCTAAATTATTTAATTTCAAAGAACGTCTTCGATTGAAGGCGTTTTTTTGTTGAATCTTGACATACAATATTTTATCTTTGCTTTTCCTTAATTTAAAAGCCATGGAATTCGTATCTGCAGAAGCAAACTATGTGTTGCAATTTATCAATCAAACCAACCGTTCCATATTCTTAACTGGAAAAGCCGGAACCGGAAAAACTACACTTCTTAAAGAGATTATTAAATCTACCCACAAAAACTGTGTAGTAGTTGCTCCTACTGGAATTGCTGCGCTAAATGCAGGAGGAGTTACCATTCATTCGATGTTTCAATTGCCTTTTGGCGGTTTCATCCCCGATAATTCCGCGCCGCAGTTTTCTGATACTTCCAAGTTTGAAACCAAAGCCACTTTGCGAAGACATTTTAGAATGAGTGGATTAAAGAAAGCGGTTATTCAAAATATGGAATTACTAATCATTGACGAAGTAAGTATGTTGCGTTCCGATTTGATGGATGCTATCGATTTTATGTTGCAATCTGTTCGAAAAAAAAGTCAGGTTTTTGGCGGGGTGCAAGTGCTTTTTATTGGCGATTTATTGCAATTGCCGCCGGTAATCCGAGACGAGGAATGGCGAACATTGCGTAATTATTACAAAGGAAAATTCTTTTTTCATTCGCACGTAATTCAACAAAATCCACCACTTTATATAGAATTATCTAAAATTTTTCGCCAGACCGATGAACAGTTTATTTCCATTTTAAACAATTTGAGAAACAATCAAATAGCACAAAGCGATATTCAAATGCTCAACCAATTTGTGCAACCCCATTTTGATTTGAAAGCCAACAAAGGGTATATCACTTTGACAACCCATAATGCAAAAGCAGATGCTATCAACTCACAATCTTTGATTGATTTAGAAGGTAAAACCAAAGCATACAAAGCTTTAATTGTAGATGATTTCCCGGAAAAAATTTATCCGTTGGAAGAAAAATTAGAATTAAAAATTGGCGCACAAGTGATGTTTATCAAAAACGATTTGTCCTTTGATAAAAATTATTTCAATGGGAAAATGGGGGTAATCAAATCCCTTTCTGAAGCAGAAATTATGGTTCACTTCCCCGAAGAGAATAAAACCATCGAAGTGGAACGCTATGAATGGCAAAACATTCGGTATTATGTGGATGAAAACACCAAAGAAATTAGCGAAGAAGTTTTGGGAACGTTCACGCATTATCCGATAAAATTGGCTTGGGCCATTACCGTTCATAAAAGTCAGGGATTGACTTTTGACAAAGCCGCACTCGATGTTTCGCAAGTTTTTCTTCCTGGTCAAGCCTATGTGGCACTTTCGAGATTGCGGTCATTAAATGGCTTGGTTTTGCTTTCTCCATTGCAAATGAATGGCATTTCCAATGATCAAGATGTCATGGATTATGCTGAAAATAAAGCTAACGAAGCGCTTTTAGAAAACACGTTGAAGCTAGAAACCAAAATTTTTATTCATAACTATTTGAATTCCAGTTTTGATTGGACTGATTTGGCTCAGGAATGGCGCAACCATCAATTTAGTTACACTGAAAATTCGGAAATATCGGCCAAATCAAAACATGCTGTTTGGGCAAAAAATCAAACAGAAGCTATCGAAAATCTTTTAGAACCTTCAAGAAAATTCACCGCACAATTGAACAACCTTTTCAAACAAGATGAGGTGGATTTAAAGTTTGTTTTTGAAAGGATTCAAGCGGCCTATTTTTATTTTTTACAACCTTTAGATAACTTGGTTTATGAAATCCTTTGGAAATTAGAAGAAGTAATTCGAATTAAAAAAGTCAAAGCGTTTCACGATGAATTAGTGGCGTTAGAAACCTTACAAATCAAAGCCGTTTTACGACTAATGAAAGCCAAACTATTAATAGAAACTGTAGTAAAAGGAGAAACAATTTCTAAAGAAAAATTAACTTCCGAAGAAATCAAATATTACAAAATCAGAAAAACCGAAACTATTCGGGAGGAATTTAAAAATGTAAACGTCACTTTGATAGAAGATGAAGTTGATTTAGAACGCTACGCCCAAAAGAATAAAACCAATAAAGAACCAAAGAAAACAACCGTTCAAGAAACTTATGAATTATGGTTTCAGCGAAATTCCATCAAAGAAATTGCTGCAATTAGAAAGCTTACAACTCAAACCATCAGTAGTCATATTGCTAAACTAATAGAAACAGAAACCATCTCAATTACAGATGTATTCCCAGAGAAAAAAATACTAGAATTAACAAAAGCATTTAAAGGATACAACGAAGAAAGCCTCAACGGATTGAAAGAGCAAGTAGGAAATAAATTTACCTGGGATGAATTAAAAATGTTTAAGGCGAGTTTGTAATTAACTCAACCAAAAAACAGCTAAAATGGCAGGAATATAATATATAGCTATCGTTCTTGCCCCGTCATAATCTCTTGCTAAACGTTGTCCTAGCAACATATAAAGTAATGCAATACAAGAAAAAATGGCCCCATAAAACCCAAAAGTCCTTCCGCCATTTATAAAAAGTTCCATACAACCTGCCAAACTTAAAATCCCAGCAACAAGTTCTAATACCAACAGGATAAATAAGGCTAGAGGAAAAGTATTTTTCAAAACAGATTTTTCAAAATGTTCTTTCATCCAAGCTATTGTTACATCCCAACTAAAAACTTTCTCATAGGCCGATTGCACAAAAGTAACGGCAAGGAAGAGCAATACTAATACAGAAGCTGAATTGTTCATAACACTTATTTTTTATGGATTAAACGGGTCAGTTTTATGGATAAATCGGTTAATATAATTTTGGCATTTCCGTTGCGTTCTATATGGTAAATAGCATCTGAAAGTTCGCTAAAAATTGCGTTAATATTGTTTCCATTTACAAATGGAGCAAAGTTTTCAAGTTTAAATTTATCTACTTTCGTCTCTATGTAAACCAATTTCTCTGTTTGATAATTTAACAACAATGCCTGGCGAAACATATCAATGCAATAATTTAAAAATTTCTTTTGCGCTTCTCTCCCCAGGCCAGAAATTTCTTCACTCCAAGAAATGAGGTCTAAAATAGCGGTGGCATTTCCTTTAGCACGAAAAGCAGCCCGAACCCAATCTACAAACCATTTCTCAAAGGGAAAATCTTCACTGTCTTCATGTAATAAATGCAAGGCTTTGTTATAATTTCCCTGAGCTTGATGTGCAATTATTGTAGCTGTTTTAACAGCAACATTTAAGCGCGAAACCAACGCTTCCGCGATAATGTTTTCTGGTAATGCACCAAAATGCATCACTTGACATCTGGAGCGGATGGTTTGAATAATGTCTTCTTCGTTTTCGGAAATGAGAATAAAAAGTGTCTTTTCGGGAGGCTCTTCAAGCAGTTTTAATAATTTATTGGATGCTGCAATATTCATTTTGTCGGCCATCCAAACAATCATAATTTTATAACCACCTTCATAGGATTTCAATGCCAATGATTTTAAAATGTCTTGAGCATCGTCTACCCGAATTTCGCCTTGTTTGTTTTGAACCCCCAAATGAGTGTACCAATCAAACAAGCTTCCATAGGGATTCAGAGATATAAATTCTCTCCAATCGCCAATAAAATCTAAGCTTTTAGGCTTAGTTTTTACATCTTCATTGGTAACATTTGGATATACAAAATGCAAATCGGGATGGGAAAGCGATTTAAATTTTAAATTACAAGAATCATTTCCACCGCTATTTTCATTGTCCAAATTATTACACAAAACAAATTGTGAATAAGCAATCGCCATAGCCAAAGCGCCACTACCTTCAGGACCAATGAACAATTGCGCATGTGGAATTCTTCCCAACAAAGCACTCGTAGTTAAATGGTTTTTAATGTACTCTTGACCTAAGATATCTGAAAATTGCATAGCGCAAATATAGCAGATTCTTTTACAGTATAAAAATGATAAATACAATTTATAAGCAGTAATAAAATCGAACAAAATAGTGTAATATCCTGAATTTTAATATATTGAAATTTTTAAACCCCATGCATTTCATCGATTAAAGCACAAAAAACACCGCCCAAATTAAAATTTCATTATATTTGCAGGGTGTTCAACCTAGAAAAACAGTACATGAAAACGCTTCAAGATTTTAATTTTAATAATAAAAAGGCAATAATCAGAGTTGACTTCAATGTGCCATTGGATGAACATTATAAAGTTACTGATGACACTAGAATTACTTGTGCAAAGCCTACTATTGCTAAGATTCTTGCTGATGGCGGAAGTGTAATTTTGATGTCACATCTAGGAAGGCCAAAAGGGAAAGAAGATAAATATTCGCTGAAACATATACTGGCAAAAACATCAGAAGCACTTGGAGTAAACGTAAAATTTGCATCCGATTGCAGGGGTGAAAAGGCCCAAAAAGCGGCCAAAGAGCTGAACCCTGGTGAAGTTTTATTACTTGAAAACCTTAGATTTTACCAAGAAGAGGAAGCCGGCGATGTAAATTTTGCAAAAGAATTAGCTTCCCTTGGCGATATTTATGTGAATGATGCTTTTGGAACAGCACACCGTGCCCATGCCTCTACAACGATTATTGCTCAATTTTTCCCAAACAATAAATGCTTCGGAATGCTTTTAGCAAAAGAAATTGATAGTTTAAATCGTGTTTTGAATAATTCGGTAAAACCCGTAACAGCAATTCTTGGAGGATCTAAAGTTTCTTCAAAAATTACGGTTATAAAAAATATTTTAGACAAAGTTGATCACATGATTATTGGTGGCGGAATGACATTTACTTTTATTAAAGCATTAGGAGGTAAAATCGGGAATTCAATTTGTGAAGATGATAAACTAGAATTGGCTTTAGAGATTTTGCATTTGGCAAAACAGAAAAATGTTCAAATTCATATTCCTATAGATGTTGTGGCCGCCGATGCTTTTTCGAATGATGCCAACACAAAAATTATGGATGTCCGCGAAATTCCAGACGGCTGGCAAGGCTTAGACGCTGGGCCAAAATCATTAGAAAATTTCAAACAAGTAATTTTAGACTCTAAAACAATACTTTGGAATGGGCCGTTGGGCGTTTTTGAAATGCCAACATTTGCCAATGGGACAATACAATTGGGGAATTATATAGCCGAATCAACCGCCAATGGTGCGTTTTCGCTAGTAGGCGGCGGAGATTCTGTAGCCGCTGTAAAACAATTTGGGCTTGAAGATAAAATGAGTTATGTTTCCACTGGCGGCGGCGCTATGTTAGAAATGTTAGAAGGAAAGATTTTACCCGGAATAGCAGCCATTTTAAATTAACAAATAGTTTAACAATAAATAAACAAATATATTCGTTATTAGGTTTTAAGTTTGCAAACTTAATTATTTGAATAATACCACTTTAAACAAAACAGTATGAATTTAAAAAAATTAGCCACAATAGCGTTACTTTCTTTTGGTTCGGTAATCTTTGCTCAGGATAACCTAAACATAGCACCTTTTACGAAAAACCAAACGAATAAGCAAGTGTTGGATTCTGTAAAAGCAACCTTTGTTTATGACAATATTGCGTCATGTATTGATAGTTTGTGGATGAAAGAATTGGCCGGTTTAGATTTGTATGAGGAATTAACTCTTGATATAAAAAACATCGATATCGATGAAAAAGTGGATTACGAATTGCCAACCGAACTTTTAAAAGAAAGATTAAAAAAAATGGATGAAAAATCTCCATTTAATATAGAATACAACGTTGGATTAGAAAATGTAATTAAATCATTTTTAAAGTATCGCAAGAAATCCTTTGAAAGATTGATGGGCGTTTCTCAATTCTATTTTCCATTATTTGAAGAAGCATTAGCCACTCAAAATATCCCTTTAGAAATTAAATATTTGGCGGTTGTTGAATCGGCTTTAAATCCAAGAGCGGTTTCAAGAGTTGGCGCTACAGGATTGTGGCAGTTTATGTATCAAACGGGTAAGCAGTACAATCTTGAAATCAATTCGTATATTGATGAAAGAAGCGATCCTTTGAAAGCAAGTCAGGCGGCAACACAGTATATGAGTAACATGTACAAGATTTTTGGCGATTGGGATTTGGTTTTAGCATCCTATAATTCAGGCCCTGGGAATGTAGCAAAAGCGATTAGACGCTCAGGAGGAAAACAAAATTATTGGAATATTAGAAAAAATCTTCCAAAGGAAACGCAAGGTTATTTACCTGCTTTCTTGGCTACAATGTACATTTTCGAATATCACAAAGAACATGGAATAAAACCAAACAGACCTATTGCAAATAATTTTGCTACAGATACAATTTTGATAAAAAAGGCCATGACGTTTACTCAAATTTCAAAGTTATTGGATGTTCCTATTGCAGAGTTACAGTTTTTAAATCCGTCTTATAAAAGAGAAGAAATTCCAGTTATCACGGGACAAAATAATTTTTTAAGGTTACCTCTCGATAAAATAGCAATGTTTACTTCTAATGAAGATAAAATTTATGCTTATGTGCAATACGAATCGAGCCAAAGAGAAAGGCCTTATGAAAGCAGACTGGCATCAAGAGATTCATCGGATGTTGCAGGCGATAGAATCGTTACAAGAATAAAATACCATAAAGTGAGACGCGGAGATAGTTTGGGTGAGATATCGGATAAATATGGTATAACTATGTCAGAATTGAAAAAGTGGAATCATTTGCGAAGTAGTAAAGCGCCATTAGGCAGAAAATTAAAAATAATCACCTCAGAAAGTGTAGCTTATTCTCCTAGAAAAGAACCAAAATCTGACACCATTTCAGCACCAGCAACAAACCAAATTGTAGTTGCTGAAAGCAAGGTAATTAAACAATATAAAGAAGAAAAAGTGGTTTCTTATAAAGATGTTGTGAAATTTCATAAAGTGAAAAGAGGAGACAATCTTGGAGAAATATCTAATAAATATGACGTTGCAGTTTCCGATGTAAAAAAATGGAACAATTTAAAAGGAAGTAATATCCCTGTTGGAAAAAGTTTGAAAATCATTAAAAACGAAAGAGTTGTTTCTTTAGTTAAAAAAGAAATTAAACCGGAAAATAGTATTGCGGTTAATGATTCAAAGGAAATTCCAGAAAAATCAAGTGATTTTTATGAAGTTCAAAAAGGGGATAATTTATTTACCATTGCTAAAAAATTCAATGTTAGTTTTGAAGATTTAAAAAAATGGAATAATCTTGATACCACAAATCTTCAACAAGGGTCAAAATTGAGTTTAGCAAAGACCAACGAAGTTGAAACAGAACTTGTCTATAAATCAGAAACAAAATCTATTGAATACACGGTAGAAAAAGGAGATAATCTATCTCTTATTGCTAAAAAATATGATGTGGCCATTTCGGATTTGAAAGATTGGAATCATGTAGATGACAATTCAATTCAAACGGGAATGAAATTAATTGTTTCTAAAAGATTAATTGTTACAACGGATATTAAACCAAAAACGACCAAAAAAGAGATTATTGCTGAAGTAGAAAAACAGGACGCCAGTTTATACCAAGTTAAGAAGGGCGATTCATTATTTAGCATAGCAAAAAAATCAGGCGTTACGGTTTCCGATATTAAAAAATGGAATCAAAACATTAAAGTCGAAAGTTTAAAACCGGGGATGAAATTAAAAATTAACGGATAATTCCGAAAATCTTATCTAAATTTGGGTTTTATTTCAATTATGAATAAGACCCTTTTTTTATGCCTTTTTTTTTCTGTCATTTCTTGCCAAAAGCAGGAAGAGAAATTAGCACAAAAAACTTCGGGAGCAATAAATACAATCGCAGTAATTATTGACGACCAGCTGTGGAATGGCGAAATGGGAGATAGTATTCGAAATAAATTTGCTTCTCCTGTTTTGGGATTGCCACAAGAGGAACCGCTTTTTAGTATTAATCAATATCCTGTAAAATTATTTGAAGGATTTTCAACGGATAGTCGCAATATTATTATTGTAAAAAAAGGGGGTAAATCAAATTTTGAAATCAAAGAAAATGAATATGCAACGCCACAAAATGCAATTCATATTTCAGGAAAGTCAACTACAGAAATCATTGATATTTTAGAAAAAAATAAGATTACGATTATTAATAAAATGAGAACAACAGAAATTATTGAGAATCAAAGAATAAATAAGGATTCATTATTGAACCCCAAAAAAATAAAGGATAAATTTAATATTACCATTGATGTTCCTTCAAAATACAATTTTGTTATGCGAAGAAAGAATTTCATTTGGATTAAGAAAGAAATTACAAGTGGAAATACTAGCATTTTGATATATCAATTACCTTTAAGCGCTATTCCTAAATACAACGAAGTGAATAGTATAATAAAAAAAAGAGATTCGATAGGGAAGCTGTATATTCACGGTACAGAAACCCACAGCAATATGATTACAGAGGCTGCTTATTCGCCCTATTTTTCAATGACTAATTTAGAAGGGAAAAGAGCATATGAAACAAAAGGAACTTGGGAAATGAATAATGATTTTATGTCTGGACCCTTTATTAATTACGCAATAATTGATAAAAAAAATAATAGAATTTTGGTGCTAGAAGGATTTTGTTATGCACCATCAAAAGGGAAAAGAGATTTAATGTTTGAATTGGAATCCATTATCAAGTCTATAAAATTTCTATAAATTAAACAAACCAGTATGTTACTAAAATGGAGAATAAAGCGATTTGAAGCACTATCTCTAAATGAATTATACCAAATACTGCATTTGCGAAGCGAAGTCTTTGTGGTGGAGCAAAACTGTGTCTATCAAGACATTGATGGCAAAGACCAGAAAGCACTTCATGTTTTTGGCGAAAATAACGGCAAAATTTTAGCCTATGCTAGATTGTTTAAACCAAAAGATTATTTCGAAAAGGCCTCTATTGGCCGTGTTGTGGTTGACGAAAGCAGAAGAAATAAAAAAATAGGCCATATTTTAATGAAAGAATCCATTGAGGGAATTCATAAGCATTTTGGCGAAAGTGAAATAACAATTTCAGCACAATTATATTTAAAAAAATTCTACGAAAGTCATGGGTTTATACAAACAAGCCAAATGTATTTAGAAGACAATATTCCGCATATTGAAATGAAAAGGGAATAGTGTTAGATTTTTGTGATGACCAGTTCCACTCTTCTGTCATACTCTGTTCCTTTTCCTAGCGGAACAGTGTTTCCATAGCCTTTAAAAGTCATTCTGGTTTTTTGAATTTTCTTAAAAAACAGATACTTGTATACCGATTGGGCTCTATTGATTGAAAGCTGTCGTTTTTTAGTTTCCATATCAATGGCTTCTTTTTGATATGGCGGGGTACAACATACATGACCTTGAACTTCAAACTCTAGTGTTTTATATTTTAATAAAAGCTTGGCAATTTTATCTAAAGCAGTCTTTGTTTTGAATGTAAGTTTGCTGCTCCCTCTTTCAAACAAAACATTGTCTAGATACACATGGTCGCCCACAACAGCATTTTTTGGGATAGTATTGTACATGCCGGGAATTACAATTTTAGGTAATTCTTTTAAATTTAAAACCACATCTACACGACGGTTTTTAGAACGTTTTTCGGGGAGATTTTCAACAATATCATCATCAATTAATATTCGACCTTTTCCTTCGATAGTTACAATTATTTTGCTTTTTATACCATTTTCAATGAATTTGTTTTGAATAGCAGCAGCCCGATTTGCAGAAAGTTTATAATTATAGGCTTCTTTACCAATGTCATCTGTGTAGCCAAAAATTTGAATGGATTCAATTCTTGTGGAGTCTGTTTTTTTTATAAAATCAACAACTTCCCCCGCTTGTTTTTCGTTTAAAATGGATTTATCAAAGTCAAAATATACCGAATACACTACTTCTTCTTGAGCTTGTAGAAGTCCGATAAACAATAAAGGCAGATATTTTAAGAAGCGCATATTAGATTTTTAAAATTTTATTGTATTCGGTTGAATTGGTTAAAAGCGTAGTGGCTTTTTTAATTTCAAAATTGTTTTTAATGTAATATTGATACAATCCTTCTTTATATTGATAACGTTTGATAATCTCATCTAGTATCAAATTCTTGATTTCCTTTTGATTTTTGTCGATTAAAGTTTCTTCGCTTTTTTGTAAAGCAGTCATTAATTGTTGGTATTCCGTTGCTATTGTTGCTTCAATTTTTTCTTTTTTAGCTTTTTCTAATGTGTTCTTCAAAGCGACCTCTGTTTCGGTATCAAAACTAATTTTTTCCTTTTTCAAAAAGGTTTTAAAATCAGCTAAATCGGCATCGGTTAAAGTTGGAATTTTGTCGCCAAGTGCTGGATTTTTATAATAGTATTGGGTTACGTAATTAAAAATTCCATCATTTTTTTGTAATGCTTCAGCAATGGAACTTAATTTGGTTTCTTCTATTTGAACATCTGGTAAAATCCCACCACCATCATAAACTGTTCTCCCTTTCTTTGTTTTGAATGCATTATAATTTTTTTCTTCAGTACGAATGGCTTTACCACTTTTATCTTTATGGGAATAATCCAAAGCCTGAATACATCTTCCAGAAGGTGTGTAATATCTGGAAATGGTCACTTTTACCTGAGTCCCATAGGTCATATCAATGGGTCTTTGCACCAATCCTTTTCCAAAACTTCTAGCGCCAACAATAACCGCTCTATCCAAATCTTGCAAAGCTCCTGAAACAATTTCCGAAGCCGAAGCACTCTTCCCATCTACAATTACTACTAAAGGGATTTCAGTATCAACGGGTTCCTTTGTAGTTTTGTAGGTGATATTATATTTTTCGTTTTTTGATTTTGTGTTTACAATGACTTCATCTTTTGATACAAAAAGATTGCATATATTCACAGCTTCGTTTAGTAATCCGCCGGGATTCCCTCTTAAATCTAAAACTATTTTGGTTGCGCCATCAGCTTTTAAGCTCTCTAAGGCTTCTTTGGTTTCCTGAGATGCTTTTCTGTTGAACTGTGTTAAAACAATATAGCCCGTAGTTTCATCAATTTTACCAAAGAAAGGAACCGCTTTAATTTCAACTTCATCCAAAACCAATTGTGTGGTCATTGGCTTCCCTTGTCGTAAATATTTAATGGCTACTTTGGTATTTTTTGCACCTTTTAAAAGTTGGGAAGCGTCCTCTTTAAAATCAGCTAAAAGCACATCGCCAATTTGTATAATTTCATCGCCGGCTTTAAGGCCGGCTTTGTCGGCGGGGAAGTTTTTATAAGGTTCTTTGATAATCACTTTGTCATCTTTTCGAGTTATCAAAGCACCAATACCAGTATATTCCCCCGTGTTGTTGATTTTAAATTTAACAACGTCTTGTTCATTAAAGTAATTGGTGTATGGATCCAAATCGGCCAACATGCTTTTGATGGCTTTGTCCATCATTTCAGCAGGATTGGTCTGATCAACATAGTTTTGATTAACGGTTTTGAATAATGTTGTGAAGATTTCTATTTGTTTGGCAATTTCAAAAAAATCATCTTTAAAACTAGCCCCAACTAATAAAAAGCCACTTAGAATGACAGGAATAAAATATCTTTTTTTAATTTTCGAAAACATAGTTGTTGCTTTTTCTTTTGGATAAAATTAAGGGAACGAATATAGTAAATAACTTCAAATATAGTTTATTGATGTTGCTGCAAAATATTTTTCGTCAATTTATTAAATCAAAGAAGCGCTATTGATTTTCATTTCCAGCGTTCTGTAAATTCAGAAATTTTTCGAACAATTTTATTGTTTTTTCATTAATTTCTTGATAAGACAAATGCTCTTTGGTTTGATAAAAGAACATGAAGGCATATTTTTCTTTTAGATTATCTATAAGCAAGTGCTTATTCAAACGATAGCATTCTCTTAAAACACGTTTGAAATAGTTTCTGTCAACAGCTTTTTTGAAATATTTTTTTGAAACAGAAACGCCCATTTTTAAACGCCCATCTTCTTCAAAATCAGTTGTGACAAATACCAACCGCAAAGGATATTTACTTACCGATTTGCCTTCCGAAAAAAGTAAATCGATAGTTTTTTTGCTTTTAAGTTTTTCTGCTTTTGGATATTTGAAACCGTTCGTTTCCATCAAAAATTATTCAATATTATAAATATTATATACCATTCTCACATCGTTATAATTGATATAAAACTGCATACGGTTGTTTTGATTTTTTCGAGTTACAATCAAAATAGTACAAGGCCCGCCCTCATTATCTTCACATTCAAATGTGATTGTGTCGTCATACTCTGTAGAAATTTTTTGGCCATAACTAATAATATTGAATAGCTGTAACTCAATTGAATTAACTATGATCCTATTTTTGGCGCCATCAAGAGTAATAATAAGTTCGGCTTTTCCAAATTCGGACCAATCCCCCCATTTCCCTAAGTCATTTTTTTTCATCACACTCAAACTACTGGTTTTAAACCGATAGACTTGTGAAGAAGCTTGTTGTACTCCAAAACTTAAAAAGAGACAAATAAAAAGAGATTGCAATAGTTTCATTTTTTCGAAATTTAATCGATGGTAAAATTACAAATTCTATTTCATAAAAAAACGTCAAAAAAACCGAGGTCTTTTTCGGGTTATTTATTTTCAAAAAAATTATTATCCTTCTTCACATCAGCCATTAAACCACTTGGATCGAGGACTATATTTTTGATGGTATTTTTTGGTTTTTGAATTTCGAAGATGTAGGTTGCTTGTGCCCAAGCCCAATCGTTCAAAACGGTTCTTTTAATTTCCTTTGTTGGGTTTTCTTTTTCAAAACTCATCATGCGCAATGGAATGTAAAAACTTTCTTTTGATCCATCGATATATTCCACTAAAACATCCATTGGCATTGGCGTTCTTCCAATTCTTTCAAGTGTTATTTTGGTTGACCCTTCTTTTTCGGCAACTTCCTTAATTCCATAATCAATAGTGTTGGTAGTTTGGGTCCAATCCGTCAAATACCAATCTAAATTTCCTCCAGAAATACGTTCAGCGGTGCGTTTAATATCATTTGGAGTTGGATGTTTAAATTTAAAATCCGAATAATAACGCTTTAATGTTTTCATGACATTTTCTTTTCCAATGAGATATTGCAATTGTGCCAAGAACACCTCCCCTTTACGATAGGAAGCGGTACTATAAGCTTTATTTGTATCATAACGATCACTATGTGTAGAAAGAGGTTGTTCTTTTCCTGAATCTACCATTGCAAAATAGGCGTCATAACCAACTTTATAAGGGTTTTCAAGATGCGCCTGGTTTAATTCATTCACCCCATAATGCTCCAAAAAGGAAGCAAAACCTTCATCCATCCATGGGTGTTTACTTTCATTGGAACCTAAGACATGTTGAAACCAAGAATGCGCCATTTCGTGTGAGATTACTTTATTTACCATCCCTTCGGCAGTGCCTTCCCCTAACATCAGCGTACACATGGCATATTCCATACCGCCATCACCACCTTGAATTATGGAATATTGATCGTAGGGATATTTGCCAACCGTTTTGTTATAAAGCTGCATTAATTGAACGGTTTTTTGTTGTATTTTTTTCCAATTGTCAATAATTTTAGGGTTGTTTTTATACAAAAAATGTAACGTGGCGCCGTCTGGAACTTGCACCACATCGTGCAAATAATCTTTATCGGCAGCCCAGGTAAAATCGTGAACATTTGGTGCATAAAAATGCCAGGTTAGTGTTTTGGAGTCTAATTTTTTTTTGACTTTAACCCCTTTTTTTTCATATCCAAAACCAATTTCATTAGCATTTTGTAAATAACCTGTTCCACCAATAATATAGTCTTTATCGATAGTTATTTGGACATCAAAATTACCCCAAACACTATAAAATTCCCTAGCAATATAAGGATCGGCATGCCAGCCTTCAAAATCAAACTCTGCTATTTTTGGGTACCATTGTCCCATTGAAAGCGCAATGCCCTCTTTGTTATTTCGACCAGACCGCCTAATTTGAACTGGAACCTGACCGTCAAAATCTAAAGTAAAAGTAGTTTTTGAATTAGGTAAAAGTGGTTTTGCCAAAATTACTTCAAGTATTGTTCCTACCTCTTTTGATTTTGCCGAAATACCATCCTGCTTGAAGTTGGTTATTTTTAAATACCCAATCTCGTTAGGAAGTAATTTGGCAATCCGACTTTCTTTAGTCTCCGTTTCATCTGGATTTTTTATTTTAGTAACAAAACGGGCGTCTGGATCCGGAATATTCTGAATTCGTGCATCCATTTCACTACCCGGTTGAAAAGCATTGTTATATAAATGATAGAAAACACGACGCAAAGTGTCCGATGAATTATTGGTATAGACTAATTTTTGTTTGCCTTGGTACTGATAGTTATTTACATCCATTACAACATCCATTTTGTAATCCACTTTTTGTTGCCAATAGGTATTGCTTTGCGCAAAAGCAGAAGAAAAACTAAGAATAAATAAACTATGTAAAAAAATTTTTTTCATGGAATTCAAAAAATAAAGGAAGTTGTTACCTTACCATCTGATAATTATAATTTAGGGTTTTTTGAAAGTTTTTTTGACATATCTTCTGCCATTTTCAAAGCGTTATAGGCATCCACAATTTTTCCTGAAACACAGGTTTTATTAAATGGGATTTTTTCCTGTTTTTCTCCCACGGCAACACTTATGTTTATTGCTGTTCCCGATTTCATTATAATTTCTTTTACTTGCGAAGCTTTCAGATGGGGATAATAGGAACGAATTAAAGCTGCAACACCAGCTGCGTTTGGAGACGCCATTGATGTTCCCTGCAAATACTTGTATTGTCCTTCGGGGACAGTGGCGTAAATTTTTACTCCAGGAGCAAAAACATCCACGTTTTTAGATCCGTAATTAGAAAAATCGGCTATAACTCCTTCTCCATATTCATATTCAAGTGCTCCAATAGTCAATACATTATTAGAAATTTCTGTTTTTTTATCCATGGAATCTGTTGGGAAACTTGGCTCAACATCCACATTTTTTTCGTCATTTCCGGCAGCAAATACAATTAAAACATCTTTACTGGCAGCGTATTTTATAGCTTCCCAAACCCATGCTGCATGGCCGGAATAAGCTTTTCCAAAACTTCCATTGATTACTTTTGCGCCATTATCAACTGCATAACGTATGCTCAAAGCAATGTCTTTGTCATATTCATCACCTTCAGGCACCGCTCTAATGGCCATAATTTCAACATTGTCAGCAACACCATCACCACCAATCCCATTATTTCTGCCTTGCGCGATAATTCCAGCTACGTGCGTTCCGTGAAATGAGTCCCCACGTTCTTTAGAATAAACGATGTTGTTACCATATTTTCTATCGTTGAAATCTTCTGGATTATCACCAACTACTTTTCTCCCATCAAATTCTTTATTAAGTTTAAAGTTTAAAAGATTGTCCATATTGTCTTTTTGATCTTTTATTCTTTCTTGAAAATTAGGACCGGCTTGAGACACAATAGACAGCATTACCCTTTTTGCTTGATTCGTTTCGTTGCTGAAGCCCTGAATTCTTTTTAAATCTTCAACGGTGTAAATGTCCTTTTTTAAATATTCGCGAACTCTTTTGTCTGCAGCTAATATGAAATTGGTATTCTCTTTTGTGTCTAAATTTTCAGCTATTTTTTTGTTGTAAAGCGCTAATGCATCCTTATATTTTTCGGAACCATCATCATCTTTTTTCAATATTCGAACATATTCAAAATTTTCATCATTAGAATCACCTAAGAAATTCCAACCATGAATGTCATCAACATAACCATTTTTGTCATCGTCAATTCCGTTCCCTTCAATTTCTTTTTTGTTGGTCCAAATAGAATTTTTTAAATCTTCATGGTCAACATCAACACCAGAATCTATAACACCAACTATAACCGTTGTTCCCTTTTTTCCTTTTAAAAGTTGCGCGTAGGCTTTGTCCACACTCATTCCAGGAACAGAGTCTTTTTCTAAGTCAAAATGGCTCCATCGCTGTAATTGAGTTTCAGTTAAGGTAGTTTTTTTTGCCGTAAAATTATTGGTAGTAACTTGTTTTTGAGCATTCAAATTTAGGCCTACCAAAAAAGCAACCACAGTAATATAAATATTCTTTAAAATTTTCATTTTATAAATGAATTTGTGATAATTGGCGCAAAAATATATCCTTTTAGAATAGGCGCATTATGGATTAACACTACATTAAGATATCATCACAGCGAAAAACTTCTTTCAATCGAATACCTTTTTCGGTTTGTTCAACAGTTATAATTTCATTGTGTGCATCATGTTCCAAGAATAAATAATAATTGTTTTCGGCGGCCGAAGTTAAAAATTTTGCTTTTTCGGGCAAGGTTAAAAGTGGGCGCGTATCATAACCCATAACATAGGGCAACGGAATATGTCCAGCTGTTGGAATTAAATCCGCACAAAAAACAATGGTTTTGTTTTGATATTGAATATGCGGAATCATCATTTTCTCGGTATGACCATCAACGAAGAAAATCCCAAAATCGAGTTCAGAATTGGAAAGGAAATCACCTTCTTCCCTTTTGATGAAATTGAGATGCCCGCTTTCCTGTATTGGTATAATATTTTCAGAAAGAAAGGATGCTTTTTCACGGGGATTTGGTTTGTTTGCCCATTCCCAATGGTTTTCGTTAGTCCAATATTTAGCATTTTTGAAAGCAACTTCATAACCTGTTCTGTCGGTATTCCATTGCACACTTCCGCCACAATGGTCAAAATGCAAATGGGTCATAAAAACATCGGTAATATCATCACGATGGAAACCTTGTTTTGCCAATGATTTATCCATGGAATGAGTTCCCCACAGCGAATAATATCCAAAAAACTTTTCCGATTGCTTATTTCCCATACCCGTATCAATTAAAATCAAACGGTTTCCCTCTTCTATCAAAAGACATCTGGCAGCAATATCAATCAAATTATTATTATCGGCTGGATTGGTTTTATTCCAGATAGTTTTAGGGACAACGCCAAACATCGCACCACCATCAAGTTTAAAGTTGCCAGATTCTATAGAATATAGTTTCATTTTTATAGGAATATTAAATCGATGTCAAAGTTAGGAAATACATTTACTTTTAGTTGAATGAATAGACTTTTTCTATACAATCATCAAACATAAAAATGTTAAGAAGTAGAACAAAAACGTTTAAAAGTAATATATTTGCCCTTTATTTAGACAAAATCAAAATAACAATGATCAAAGTTTCAGATACAGCAAAGAAAAAAATCGTTGACATGATGAAAGACGATGGTTTTGATGCGGCCAAAGATTATGTTCGAGTGGGCGTAAAAAGTGGGGGTTGCTCGGGATTGTCTTATGAATTAAAGTTTGACAATCAAATAGGGGAAAACGATAAAATTTTTGAAGATAATGATATAAAAATAGCCGTCGAAAAAAAGAGTTTTCTTTATTTGGCAGGAACCATATTGGAGTTTTCGGGCGGATTGAACGGAAAAGGATTTGTATTTAACAATCCAAATGCAAATAGAACTTGTGGTTGTGGAGAATCTTTTTCGCTTTAAAAATAAAAAACTAAAATGTCAAAATACACAGAGGACGATTTAAAAATCGAACTAGAAAATAAAGAATACGAATACGGATTTTACACTGATATTGCTTCAGATACTTTTCCTGTCGGGTTAAACGAAGAAATAGTTCGTGCCATTTCCCTCCGAAAAGAAGAACCACAATGGATGACAGATTGGCGTATAGAAGCTTTTCGTGCTTGGGAACAAATGAAGGAACCAACATGGGCAAATGTTCATTATGACAAACCCGATTTTCAAGCCATTTCCTATTATTCTGCTCCGTTAAGCAAAGCAAAATATGAAAGTTTGGATGAAGTTGACCCCGAATTATTGGAAACGTTTAAGAAATTAGGGATTTCTATTGATGAGCAAAAAATGCTTTCTGGTGTTGCTATGGATATTGTTGTTGACAGCGTTTCTGTTGCCACAACTTTCAAAAAAACATTGGGTGAAAAAGGAATTATTTTCTGTTCCATTTCAGAAGCTATTCGGGAATATCCTGAATTAATACAAAAATATTTAGGTACTGTAGTGCCTCAAAAAGATAATTTTTACGCGGCATTGAACTCCGCTGTTTTCTCAGACGGCAGTTTTTGTTATATCCCAAAAGGCGTTCGTTGCCCAATGGAATTATCAACGTATTTTCGAATTAATCAAGCTGGAACAGGACAATTTGAAAGAACATTGGTTATTGCAGATGAAGGAAGTTATGTAAGTTATTTAGAAGGCTGTACGGCACCAAGTCGCGATGAAAACCAATTACATGCTGCCGTTGTGGAATTAATCGCTTTGGATGATGCCGAAATAAAATATTCAACCGTTCAAAATTGGTATCCAGGAAATAAGGAAGGCAAAGGGGGCGTTTTTAACTTTGTGACCAAAAGAGGGTTGTGTGAAAAAAACGCAAAAATTTCTTGGACACAAGTGGAAACAGGTTCCGCAGTAACATGGAAATATCCTTCTTGTATTTTAAAAGGTGATAATTCAGTGGGCGAATTTTATTCGATTGCCGTGACCAATAATTTCCAACAAGCCGACACAGGAACCAAGATGATCCATTTGGGAAAAAACACCAAATCAACTATAATTTCTAAAGGTATTTCGGCAGGAAAATCACATAATAGTTATCGTGGTTTGGTACAAATTAGTCCACGAGCGGATAATGCCAGAAACTTTTCCCAATGTGACTCGTTACTCATGGGAAACAATTGCAGTGCTAATACTTTTCCCTATATTGAAAGTAAAAACCCAACTGCTAAAATTGAGCATGAAGCGACAACCAGTAAAATTGGTGAAGACCAAGTTTTTTATTGCAACCAAAGAGGAATCCCAACCGAAAAAGCCATTGCATTAATCGTCAATGGATTTAGCAAAGAGGTTTTAAACAAGTTACCAATGGAATTTGCGGTTGAAGCACAGAAATTATTGGAGATTTCCCTTGAGGGAAGCGTTGGATAATTATTTCCGCCAATAAAAAAACTTAATGAATCTTAAATACCTTGAAATACCTTAAATGGTTTAAAATATAAAACTAATGTTAAGCATAAAAAATTTACACGCCTCAATTGGCGAAAAAGAAATCCTAAAAGGGATAAACATACAAGTAAACGCAGGAGAAGTACATGCTATTATGGGGCCAAATGGTTCAGGAAAAAGTACGCTTTCAGCGGTAATTGCCGGAAATGAAAATTATGAAGTAACCCACGGCACGGTTGTGCTTGATGGTGAAGACCTTGCCGATTTGGCTCCGGAGGAAAGAGCCCATAAAGGCATTTTCCTTTCCTTTCAATATCCCGTTGAAATACCAGGGGTTTCGGTGACCAACTTTATGAGAACCGCTATCAACGAAACCCGAAAAGCTCAAGGAAAAGAAGAAATGCCCGCCAATGAAATGCTAAAATTCATTCGTGAAAAATCAGAATTATTGGAAATTGACAGAAAGTTTTTGTCACGTTCTTTAAATGAAGGATTTTCAGGTGGAGAGAAAAAACGTAATGAGATTTTTCAAATGGCCATGTTAGAACCTAAATTGGCTATCCTTGACGAAACCGATTCAGGACTAGATATTGATGCCCTTCGTATCGTTGCTAATGGCGTAAATAAATTGAAAAGTAAAGATAACGCGGTGATAGTAATTACACATTACCAACGCTTGTTAGATTATATTATTCCTGATTTTGTACACGTTTTACTCGATGGAAAAATAGTAAAAAGCGGCGGAAAAGAATTGGCCTACGAGCTCGAAGAAAAGGGATACGACTGGATTAAAGCAGAGAATTAAAATGGAATTAAAAGACAAACTCATATCCTCTTTCATGGCTTTTGAAGATCAAATTGATGTTCATTCTGAGCTTCACAATGTTCGTACACATGCTATAAAAAACTTTGAGAGCAAAGGTTTTCCAACGAAAAAGGACGAAGCGTGGAAGTACACTTCGTTAAATTCAATTTTAAAAAATGATCTTAGTGTTTTTCCAAAAAAGGAAAATTCAGTTGAATTTAAAGACGTAAAAAAATTTTTCCTTCATGAAATAGATACGCATAAAGTGATTTTTGTAGATGGGATATTTTCTTCATTTCTATCTGCAACAACTCATGATGGTTTGGATGTTTGCTTGATGTCATCAGCATTGAACAAGCCAAAATACAAAATGATTATTGATGAGTTTTTCAATAAAATAGCTAGTAAACACGAAAGTTTAACAACCCTGAATACGGCTTTTGCCAATGAAGGGGCTTATATTAATATTCCAAAAAGCAAGGTGATTGAAAAACCAATTGAGATTATTTATTTTTCAACAGGTTCAGAAGCTGCGCTTATGTTACAACCTCGGAATTTGGTCATTGTTGGCGAAAACGCACATGTTCAAATCATTGAGCGTCATCAAAGTTTGAATGAAAATCCATGTTTTACTAATTCGGTTACAGAGATTTTTGCACAAAAAAGAGCTATTGTTGATTACTATAAAATTCAGAATGACACCCTTGAAGCAAATCTGATTGACAACACTTTTGTGTCTCAAAAGCAAGAAAGTATCGTGTCAGTAAATACGTTTTCATTTGGTGGCAATCTGACCCGAAACAACTTGAATTTTTATCATTTTGGTGAAAGAATAGTAAGTCATCTCAATGGAATTACAATAATTGGAGAAAAGCAGCACGTGGATCATTACACATTAGTACAACATTCCACGCCAAACTGCGAAAGCCATCAAGATTATAAAGGTATTTTTGCGGATCGTTCGACAGGCGTTTTTAACGGAAAAATTTTTGTGGAAAAAGAAGCTCAGAAAACCAATGCTTTCCAAAAAAGCAATAACATTTTATTAAGCGATAAAGCCACCATCAACGCCAAACCGCAATTAGAGATTTTTGCCGACGATGTAAAATGCTCTCATGGCTGCACCATTGGGCAATTGGATGAAAACGCTATGTTTTATATGCAAACGCGTGGTATTCCAAAGAAAGAAGCCAAAGCTTTATTGATGTATGCGTTCTCAAATGCCGTTATAGAAAGCATCAAAATTCCGGCATTGAAACAACGAATAACCAAAATTATCGCCACGAAGTTGGGTGTAAAAATTGGATTTGATTTATAATTTCAAAAAATTATTCAGCTTCTATCGCTAAAAAAAAGAAAAGATGAGTTTTAATATAGATAATATTCGTATCGATTTTCCCATACTTTCTCAGAAAGTGAACGGCAAACCGCTCGTGTATTTCGATAATGGAGCCACTTCGCAAAAGCCGCAAGTAGTCATTGATGCCATCTCAAAATATTATCAGGAAATCAATGCCAATATTCATCGTGGTGTTCATACTTTGAGCCAGTTGGCGACGGATGCTTATGAGAAATCTAGAGCGAAAATACAAAATCACATCAATGCTAAATACCCACATGAAGTAATTTTCACAGCGGGAACAACACATGGAATTAATGCTGTTGCCAATGGATTCGCTTCATTGTTAAAGGCCGGTGATGAGGTTCTGGTTTCGGCATTGGAGCATCATAGTAATATAGTGCCTTGGCAAATGCTTTGCGAAAGAACAGGCGCTACATTGAAAGTTATTCCAATGAATGACAAAGGAGAATTAATCATGTTGGAATACGATAAATTACTTTCCCAAAAAACGAAAATAGTTGCCGTTAATCATATTTCAAATGTTTTGGGAACTATCAATCCTATTGAGTATATGATTCAAAAAGCACATCAATTTGGTGCTGCCATTTTGATTGATGGTGCACAGGCCGTACCACATTTGAAACCCGATGTTCAGGAATTGGATTGTGATTTTTATGTTTTTTCGGGACACAAAATGTATGGCTCTACGGGCACAGGAATTCTATATGGAAAAGAAGCTTGGTTGAACAAATTACCGCCTTATCAAGGTGGTGGTGAAATGATAAAAGAAGTCACTTTCGCTAAAACAACCTATGCCGATTTGCCTCATAAATTTGAAGCCGGAACACCTAATATTGCAGGAGGAATTGTTCTTGGAACCGCCATTGATTATTTGAATTCCATTGGTTTTGATAATATACAGCAACAGGAAAAAGAATTATTAGAATACGGAACCCAAAGATTATTGGAAATTGAAGGATTGAAAATTTTCGGCACATCATCTAAAAAAACTTCGGTAATTTCGTTTAATATTGAAGGGATTCATCCGTATGATATTGGTGCCATAATTGACAAGTTAGGCATAGCCGTAAGAACGGGCCATCATTGCGCACAACCGATAATGGATTTCTTTAAAATACCGGGTACTTTAAGAGCAAGTTTTGCTTTTTACAATACCAAAAAAGAAATTGATTTAATGGTTGAAGCCTTGAAAAAAGCACAAATTATGTTGACCTAAAACTAAAAACCATGAAAGTAATTGCCATGATTTTTTTATCGCTTTTTCTGTCAAAAAGTTGCAATAAGGAGCTCAATGATGAAATGAAAAAAACCACTATTGAATATCAGGCTTTGTCTAGAGGTTATTTTTTGAACATTACTATTCATGACGAAGCGTTATCCATTATTGATAAGCAAGGCGGAAAATCAAGGGACTATAAACTGTCAAATAGTGATTGGAAAGAATTGTCCAATTTATATAAAGAAATCAATCTTAAAAAGCTTTCTGAATATAAAGCACCAACAGAAAAACGATTTTATGACGGAGCAGCCATCGCCAATTTACGAATTATCTATGATGGGAAAACCTTTGAAACACAAGCTTTTGACCATGGAACTCCACCAATAGAAATTGAAAAATTTGTAAACAAAATAGTTTCCATTGCAAAACCTTAAATATGACCATAAAAGAAATACAAGAAGAAATTATTGATGAGTTTTCGATGTTTGATGATTGGATGCAACGCTATGAATATATCATTGAACTAGGGAAGTCATTACCCTTAATTGACGAAAAATACAAAACCGATGATAATATAATCAAAGGTTGTCAGTCTAAAGTTTGGGTTCATGCAGAGCAAAGAGAGGGTAAAATAATTTTCACTGCCGATAGCGATGCTATATTAACGAAAGGGATTATCGGAATTTTAATTCGTACATTTTCCAATCAAAATGCGATAGCTATTTTGGAAGCAGACACCAATTTTATTGACGAAATTGGTTTAAAAGAGCATCTTTCGCCAACGCGAGCCAATGGTTTGGTATCGATGATTAAACAAATAAAAATGTACGCATTAGCGTTTAATGCTAAATAATAACGAACTATTACGATGGAAGAATTTAATGACACAATAAACTTAGGAGACAACGTTGTAAAGACTTTAAAAACCATTTATGATCCAGAAATTCCTGTGGATATTTATGAATTGGGTTTGATTTATGACGTGATGGTCAATGAAGATAATGAAGTAAAAATCTTAATGACATTAACTTCTCCAAATTGCCCAGTAGCAGAAACGTTGCCGAGAGAAGTAGAAGAAAAAGTGGCAAAAATTGATACAATCAAATCGTGCGAAGTAGAAATTACTTTTGATCCGCCGTGGAGCAAAGATTTGATGAGTGAAGAGGCTAAGTTAGAGCTTGGAATGCTATAAAAAAAGAGTGCTTTTTGCAGTCGCAATTTTTGGATATTGTGACTGTAAACTGCGACTGCAAACTTAAAACATGGATGAAATAATAAATAAAGTCGCCAATAGTTCGCTCGAAGTTTTCGATTTGGAAGATTATTATCCAATTGGAAACAGAACGCAAATTGATATTTCGCAATGGTTGTTAAACGGTTTTTTATTAAAAGAAAAAGACTTCCGTGAAGCATTAAAGAATCACGATTGGAAACAATATAAGGGTCATTTTGTAGCAATATATAGTTCTCCCGATGTCATAATTCCCGCATGGGCATCTATTTTAGTTACTATTCATGTTGCTCCTTTTGCAAAAAAAGTGGTAAGTGGCAATTTGAATGATTTAGAATCTTCATTATACCAAGAAATCCTCTCAACTCTTGATTACTCAAAATATCGGAACAAACCAGTAATAATAAAAGGGTGTTCCAAAAAACCCGTGCCCGAAAGCGCCTATATTTTAGCAGCTCAAAATCTTTTCCTATTTGCTAAAAGCATTATGTACGGCGAGGCTTGTTCCGCAGTGCCTTTGTATAAATCTTCCAAACCGAATTAAAGTTGTTGGGAAACCGAATTTTATTATAAATTCCCAGTCGAAACACTAAAAAAACTATGAAATTTTTTTAATACTTTTTATTCATTATCTTCAATTACATCTTTATAATCGGGATATAAAAATTTATTGTAAGGAAAGCGAGTAATATGAATTTGTCTAACCGCCTCATAGATTCGTTCTCTAAATTCCTCAAAATTTTCTTTATTGGTAGCCGAAATAAATAGCGCATTTTCTTGGCCAACATTACTCATCCAAGTTTGTTTCCATTCTTCAAGCGTGTAATGCTTTTTTGTTTTTTCGGTGATTAAATCGTCTTCCTCAATCGTTAAATGTTTGAAAGCATCTATTTTATTGAAAACCATTATTGTTGGTTTGTTGTTGCTTTTGATGTCCATTAAAGTTTGGTTTACAGAAGCTATGTGGTCTTCAAAATCGGGATGGGAAATATCAACAACATGCAATAATAAATCGGCTTCACGAACTTCATCTAGAGTGCTTTTAAAGGAATCCACAAGTTGCGTTGGCAATTTTCGAATAAAACCAACCGTGTCCGAAAGTAAAAAAGGAAGGTTTTTTATCACTACTTTTCGAACCGTTGTATCCAGCGTTGCAAATAATTTATTTTCTACAAAAACTTCACTTTTGCTAATAACGTTCATTAAAGTAGATTTCCCCACATTGGTATAACCAACTAATGCCACTCGAACCATTGCACTTCGATTTCCACGTTGAACCAACATTTGTTTGTCTATAATTTTTATTTTGTCTTTTAATAAGGCAATTCTGTCGCGAACAATACGTCTATCGGTTTCTATTTCTGTTTCTCCAGGACCACGCATACCAATCCCTCCTTTTTGTCGTTCCAAATGCGTCCACATTCCAGAAAGTCTCGGTAACAAATATTGGCATTGCGCTAATTCAACTTGCGTTCTGGCGTAGGATGTTTCTGCTCTTTGTGCAAAAATGTCCAAAATAAGGTTGGTTCTATCTAAAACTTTGCAGTTTACTATTTTAGTAATATTCTTTTGTTGTGACGGGGACAATTCATCATCAAATATAACAGTAGAAATATCATTTTCTTTAACATAAAGATTAATCTCTTCCATTTTTCCAGTTCCTAAAAATGTTTTAGGATTAGGCCGTTCCATCTTTTGAAAAAAGCGTTTAATGACCTCCCCCCCTGCAGTAAAAGTTAGAAACTCAAGTTCGTCAAGATATTCTTTTAGTTTTTCTTCATTTTGATTTTGAGTAATAATTCCAACAATTATTGTCTTTTCAAATGTGTTATTTTCTTTTTCTAACATATACTATTTTCTTCTGCAAATTTAGTTGATTTATCTGTTGATAGGAGTTAATTTTATTGCATTTAAAATAATTATTTTCCCGTTTTTAGATTAAAAACAAAAAAAAACATAAAATTTTCATAATTTTTTCTAAATTTGGAATTCAAAAATCACAAAAAACTAAAACTATATTTTAAATGAAGAAAATTACTTTATTGTTGTTAATGTCATTATTCTATATTTCAGGATATTCACAGCTTGCATTAGAAGGATTTGAAACAACAACAGGACCAGACGCATTACCATCAACCAATTGGACACTAGGAACAGGCAATTGGGCAGTCTTTGATAACGGAGTAGGCACCACACAGCGATGGGGTATAAACACAACAGCCGTTTGTGCAGGTACTCAAATAGCCTACGCCAACAGAGAATTTATGAATCAGGGTGACACCTCTGAAGATTATTTGGCTACTCCATTAGTAACAATTCCTGCCAATGGTGAATTACACTTTAAAACAAGAACATTTGCAACGAGTAATCAAGGAACTTTATTTCAAATAAAAGTTGCTCCTTCAACTGCATCTCAAACAAATCCTGTGGCCTATACAATGGTTCAACAATGGGACGAAACAACTTTAACGGCTGTTTATAATGTTTGTGAAGAGAAAATAGTCAATTTATCGGCTTATGCTGGGCAACAAATATATGTTTCTTTTGTGAAAATATTTACACAACCAACTGTTAATTTAGGGGGAGATAGATGGTTAGTTGATGAGGTTAGCATTAATTCACAATGTTTAGTTCCTACGGGATTAACATCAGCAGGAATTACTTTCAATGGGGCAAATTTAAACTGGGCGAATCCAAGTGGTGCAACCTCGTGGGAAATAGAAGTTGTTTTAGCGGCAAATACTGCAACTGGAGTTGGAGTTGTTTATAACGGAACACTTCCCTATGCTGTAACGGGATTACTTCCAAATACGACATATAAATATTATGTAAGAGCATTATGTTCGACAGGATATACTAGTGCTTGGTCAGTCGCTTCGGCTAACTTTACAACAGGAGTTGCCCCACCAATTTGTGGAGGGAATTTTATTGATTCAGGAGGAATAGCTGGAAATTATGCAAATAATGCAAACAGCTCAACTACGATTTGTCCAATAACTTCTGGCGATGTTGTAACGATTACTTTTACAGCATTTAATACTCAGGCGGGTTTTGATATTTTAAATGTTTATAATGGGAGTGATGCTACCGCGCCACTTTTAGCGAGTTTATCAGGTACAACTATACCGCCATCAATTACATCATCTGCAGCGAATGGTTGTTTAACATTTGTATTTACATCAAATGCTACAACAGTAGCGGCGGGATGGCAATCCAATGTAACATGTGCACCGCCACCAACATGTCCTAAGCCAATCGTTTTGACAACTACAAGTATCACACCTACAACAGCAACATTTGGTTGGACAAATGCAGGGCCAGCAACAGCTTGGCAAGTTCTTGTATTGCCTTGTGGTTCACCAGCACCAACAGCTACATCAACAGGCTGGGTTGATGCACCAACAACTTCTTTTAATTTAACAGGTTTAATTTCAGCATCTTGTTATAATTTATATGTAAGAGGTGTTTGTTCGCTGACTGATAGTAGTGTTTGGGCAGGTCCAATTATTTTAAACACACCTGTTGCGCCACCAGTTTGTGGTGGGAATTTTGTTGATTCAGGAGGTACGACAGGAAATTATGCTAACAATGAAAATATTACTACAACTATATGCCCTACAAATCCAGGGGATTTGGTTACGGTTACCTTTACGGCATTTAACATAGAAAACAATTTCGACTTTTTAAAGATTTATGACGGTAATAGTGCGGCAGCTACATTGTTAGCTAATTTAACAGGAACAGCTATACCACCATCATTTACGTCTACTGCCGCTAATGGCTGTTTGACTTTTGTCTTTACATCAGATGGTAGTGTTACTCCCGCAGGTTGGATAGCAAATATAACTTGTTTGCCACCACCAGTTTGCCAACAACCTACTGCTTTAACTACTACTGCATTGTTATCAACTTCGGTTTCGCTTGGATGGACAAATGTTGGAGCTGCGACATCGTGGCAAGTTTTGGCTTTACCTTGTGGATCCCCAGCTCCAACAGCAGCTACTGCCGGATGGACTGCAGCAACTACTAACCCATTTGTAGTAACAGGGTTGAGTTCAGCAACGTGTTATGATTTATATGTAAGAGGAGATTGTAGTTCGTCTTCAAACGGTGTAAGTTTATGGTCAGGACCAAGAACAGTTACAACACAAGTTGCCCCCCCAGTATGTGGAGGGAACTATGTTGATTCGGGCGGATTAACTGTTAACTATGCTAATAATGAAAATAGCACCACAACAGTTTGTCCAGTAACGCCTGGAGATGTAGTTACAGTAACATTTACAGCCTTTAATACTCAGGCAGGTTTAGATATCTTAACAGTGTATAATGGGAATAGTAATGCCGGAGCAGTTTTAGGAACTTTTTCAGGAACAACATTACCGCCTTCATTAACTTCTAGTGCCGCTAATGGTTGTTTAACATTTGTATTTACATCAAATGCTACAACCACTGCTGCAGGTTGGGCGTCAAATATAACATGCGGGCCACCACCTAGTTGCTCGCAACCTATAGCTTTAACAACTACCGCTTTAACCTTTAATTCGGTTTCAATGGGATGGACAAACGCGGGAGCGGCTACATCATGGCAAGTATTAGCTTTACCATGTGGTTCGCCTGCTCCAACAGCAGCAACTACCGGATGGACAGCTACAACTTCCAACCCATTTGTGTTAACAGGATTAATTTCAGCAACGTGTTATAATTTATACGTTAGGGGAGATTGTAGTTCCTCTACAAACGGAGTCAGTTTATGGTCAGGACCAATAACTATTACTACTTTAGTTGCGCCACCAATATGTGGAGGGAACTATGTAGATGCCGCTGGACCAACAACTAATTATGCAAATAATTCAAACGTAACAACTACGATTTGCCCAACTAATCCAGGAGAAATCGTTACAGTTACATTTACTTCATTTAATACGGAAGCAACATGGGACGGCCTATATGTTTACGATGGTAACGCAGTAGTTCCAGCAAATCAGATTGCTAGTGCAAACCCTGCAGGGAATGTACCTGGAGGATTGGCGGGATCTTATTGGGGAACTACAATTCCTGGGCCTTTTACTTCTACAACTGCAGATGGATGTTTAACATTTGTATTTAGAAGTGACGGATCGGTAAATAATCCAGGTTGGATTGCAAATATTACATGTTCTCCAGCGCCAACATGCGCAAGACCTATATTGGTTACCGCATCAAATGTAACGCAGACATCTGCCACTATAGCTTGGACCCAACCCTTAAATCCAGATGGAAGTCAAGCTACAGCATGGGAAATTTTAATTTTACCTGCGGGCTCACCAATCCCTACATCTAGTGGAATCCCTGCGACAAGCCCTTATTTAGCTACAGGCTTATCCCCAGGCACCGCCTATGTATTTTACGTAAGAGCAATTTGTTCTGCTACAGATCAAAGCGTTTGGTCAGCTTTAAATTTTGCTGCATTGCCTGTAAATGATGAGTGTGCTAATGCTACGTTTGCTATAGTAAATCAAAATTTAAATTGTGTTCAAACAACACCTGGGACTTTATCTGGAGCCACGGCTTCATTGCCAACAACTACTTGTCCAGGAGTTGCAAATGATGATGTTTGGTTTACATTTACTGCCACAGCCGTAACACACGTGATTTCTTTTAATAATGTTTCTTTACCAGCTCCAGCACTTAATTATGCTATTTTTTCAGGAACTGATTGTGGTACATTAACACAAGTGGGATGTAATTCTGGAGCTAATTTAATTCCTGGAACTACATACTTTATAAGAGTATATTCAGCCACGGCAGTTCCCCAATTTACAACGTTTAATTTATGTATAGGGACTTTACCATGTACGGAAGCACCTGCTTTCTGTACGGGTACGACTGTTACATATGCTAATGCTACAAACGTTCCAAGTTTAGGAACAATAGGTTGTTTGTTCACATCACCAAATCCGGCATTTTTCTTTTTACAAGTTAATCAAGCAGGACCTTTAAGTTATTTAATTTCTCAAGTTACTACAGGAGGAACACCAATTGATGTTGATTATGTTGCTTGGGGACCATTCACCGATTTAAATACGGCTTGTTCGGGAGTGCCTTCAAACCCATTGCCAGGACTTAATCCACCATTAACGCCAGCAGGAGGATGTCAAGGAACCCTTCACGCATGTAGTTATTCGGCCGCACCAACGGAAATCATGTGTCTTCCAAACGCACAGTTATGTCAAGTTTATGTTATTATGATTACCAACTATTCAAATCAAGTAGGAACAGTAACGTTTACACAAACAAATGCCGGAGGAGGAACCACAGAGTGTTTTCCAATAAATACTTTTAACTATCCACAAACCTATTATTGTCAAAACGCTGTGAATCCAACACCAGTTTTAGCTCCTGGGGCATCAAGCGGTATTTATTCTTCAACTGCAGGATTGGTTATAGATCCTGTTACAGGTATAATAAATTTGACTGCTAGTACACCTGGCGCCTATATAGTAACAAGTACAACATATACAAGCACAGGAGGTGTTTGTACAAATATTCCATCAATAACTACTTCAAGAACTGTGATTATTACTGCTCCTGCAGCCGCAACGATTGCTTACGCAAATGCAAACTATTGTAATAATATTGTAACGCAACAAAATGCAATACTTACAGGAACTCCCGGTGGAACATATACATCGTCACCAACAGGATTGCTGATTAATCAAAACAATGGTCAAATTTTACCAATTGCAAGTAATGCAGGTGTTTATTCAGTAACCTATACTATTCCTGCAATAGGAGGATGTGCTGCATTTACAACTACAACCCAAGTGGAAATTAAAGCAACGCCTATTATACCTCAACCAGCAGCTGTTTCGGTTTGTAATAGTTATACACTTCCGACTTTAACAGTTGGGAGTTACTATACACAATCAGGCGGATTAGGGGCTCCAATAGATATTACCGTTCCGATTACTTCTTCTCAAACAATTTATATCTTTGCTCAAGATGCTTATTGCCCAAATGAGAAATCGTTTGCTGTTACTATTAATACCGCACCAGATCCAGTATTAAATGTTACGCAGCCAACATGCGCTGTACAGTTAGGGGCTATTGATGTGACCTATCCTATTTCTGCAGGCGGAAACACAACGTCTAATTTATTTATTTCTGAAGTGACCGATGAAGATGTTGGTTCTTTAACTTACATTGAAATATATAATGGAACCGGCTCTGCTGTTGATTTAAGTAATTATAAATTAAAAATATATAATAACGGAGGCGCAACTACTTCCTGTGACAATCTATTAACAGGAACTTTAAATAACAATAGTGTATTTGTAGTGGCTGTAGGAAGCGCTACGAATCAAGGAGGAGTAGTCCCTAATCAAGTTTTTGCGAGTTGCGGAGGGGTTAACAATAATGATAATATTAGACTTACAACTAGTACAGATGCTGAAATTGATTTGTGGGGAAGAATAGATGGAGTTGCATTTACACCATTAAATCAACCTGGATATACTTATAGAAGAAACACAAATGCAACGGTTCCAAGTACAACATGGAACCCCGCAGATTGGTCGTCTATTGACCCTCAAGACTATACCAATGTAGGTAGTTATAATTTTTCAACTTCTAATTATGAATATAGTTTAGACAATGGGACATATCAATCAAGTACTACTTTTAGTGGCGTAACGCCTGGCAATCATACTGTAACAGTTCACGATTTAATTACAGGATGTTATTCAAGCCCAGTGAGTATCACTATGTCAATTGTTCCTCAATTTCCTTCGGTTACAACATTTACATATACAACACCAGTTTGTAAAAACGCTATTACAAACCCAATTCCTGATACTTCAGCTGTTGGATTTACAACTGGAGGGACATATACATCGAACCCATCAATAGGGATTGATTTGAATGCTACAACAGGGGAAATTACATTAGCAAATACGACTCCTGCAACATATGTAATTACATATGCGGTGCTTGAGAATACAACAACTTGTGTGCAGGCTGGCAGTACATCGTTTACAGTAGTTATTAATCCAATTGTAACACCAGTAACGTTGTTCACTTATACTACGCCGGTTTGTAAAAACGGGACAAACCCAACCCCCTTTCCTGCAACAGGATTTACGGTGGGCGGATCCTATTCGTATACTCCAGCAACTGGTTTAAGTATCAATGCTTCTTCTGGGGTTATTGATTTACTAAATTCAACAGCAGGAACTTATACCGTTACTTATAGTGTAAGCGCCAACGCTTTAATTTGCCAAATTGCTTCGAGTAGTACATTTAATATTACTATTAATCCAATTATTACACCAGTAACAACAATTAGTTATGCAGCGCCTATTTGTCCGGAAGGGGCAAATCCTTTGCCAAATACATCAGCAGCAGGTTTTACGGCAGGAGGAACTTATTCTTCAACAAGTGGATTAATTATTAATGCAAATACAGGAGAGATTGATTTATCAAGCCCTCCCGGAACGTATACAATAACTTATTCTATTCCTGTTAATGCGGCAATTTGTCAAGTAGCAAATTCAAGTACAACTGTAATAGTTATTTCCAATCCAGTTGAGGTTAGTATAAGCGGAGATTGTGTCGGCGTTAATTATGTCTTAACAGCAAGTCCAATTGGAAATTCTTTTGATCCAAACGCAGTAACATATTCTTGGTCAGTTGGTGGATTGCCTATTGGGGGAAACACACAAAGCATAACGGCTACGTCTGCAGGAACTTATTCAGTAAGTGTTTTATCTAGTGGATGTATTGGAGATGCTCCAATAATTGTTGCCGCAATTACTTGTGTCATTCAAAAAGGAATATCGCCAAATAATGACACACTTAATGATACTTTTGATTTGACCGGTTGGAATGTTAAAAAACTTGGTATATTCAATAGATATGGTACTAAAGTTTATGGTTATAAAAACTATATCAATCAATGGGGAGGACAATCAGATAACGGGGATGAATTACCTGACGGCACTTATTATTTTGTAATAGAACAAGATAATGGAGAAACCAAAACCGGTTGGATATATATCAATAGAGAAATTTAATAATTAT
>CAIMMM010000007.1 GCA_903842575.1 uncultured Bacteroidota bacterium
AGTTTGATTGGAGTTGTTAATAAGAGCATTTGAAGTGTGTTGAGATAAAGTAAATGATAAAATATCGTTTGCAGAACTTTGGTTAGGTTCATTTACAGATACTACCCAATTTTGAGTGCTAAGATTTTCAGCTGTAACTGTATAAGCAACAGGATAATTAAAGTTTTGCGAAACGCCACTTAGTGGACTAATTGTAGCTCCAGGAGAAACACTAATTACAGGAGAAAGATTACTACGATTTGTTCCAATTGGAACAATAGCAGATACATAATGAGAGACAGTATCAATAATTGAAGTTCCAATTTCATTAGGAACTGAGAAAGAAATAATATTTTTTCCATTACGCAATGTAGATGATACAGTTAGGGTAACTATCCAATTTTGTGGAGTTCCATCCTGAGCATTAACAGTATAAGCAAAAGGAGTTGTAAAATTCTGAGAAGTACCACTTAGAGGGTTTATGTTAGCAAAAGGGGAAACAGTAATTGTTGGTGTTAAATTGTTTAGGTTAGTACCAACTACAACTTGTCCTATTACTGTGTGATTAGTTGAATTAATAATTACAGGTGCAGAAAGTTGTGATAATGAAAATGATAAAATATCATTAGCCGAACTTGGTTGTGAAGAAACACTAACATTTATTGTCCATGATTGTAAGGTCCCATTCTCAGCAGAAACGTTATAAATAAAAGGACTGCTAAAGTTTTGAGCAATTCCACTTAATGGATTTATTGATGCAAAAGGAGATAGAGTTATTGTTGGAATAAGATTTGTAAGATTTGTACCATAACCAACTTCAATATATACTTGATGAATACTTGGATTAATTGAAGCAGGTGATATCTGTTGTGAAAATGAAAAAGAAAGAATATCGTTTTGAGAACTTGGAACAGCAATTACAGGTAATAACGCAAGGTCTAAATTTGTTCCCCAAGCAGATTTAAAAGAATGCCAAGTATTATCACTCCATTGTTCCCAAGCTAAAGTATTTGTAGAACTGCAACTAATGTTTTCGGAAAAAATAGCAAGTTCGCTTGAATTCATTACAAAATTAGGTATAGTAATACTAACAAAAAAAGAATCATTTACAGGCACAGCAGGACTAAATGTGAAAACATTATGGAAATTTATGGTAGTATAAATCAGATTGTGTAAACAGGTAAAACTCAAGCCAAATAGCTTGTGCAAAGTGGAGCGTAGCGGAACGACGCACAAGCTATTTGATAATTTTTTTAATTACCTTTAAAACATAATCCAAAAATGCAAAATAAAATCAAACCAGAGCAGCAGTTCCCAAAAGGCTTTTTCAAACAATTTAAAAGCAAAGAATCCTTTCAAGAGTATTTCAATTCGTTGTTCAAACAAGGGATAGAAGAGATGCTTCAATCAGAATTAGACGAACATCTTGGCTATACAAAACATACAATAGAAGGATATAATACAGGTAATAGTCGTAATGGTTCTTTCCCTAAAACCGTTACCACTGAAAACGTAGGAGAAATTCTTCTTAACATACCAAGGGATAGAAACGGAGAGTTTGAGCCACACATTATACCTAAAGGAGAGACTATAAGTGGCAAGATAGAAGACGCAATATTAGGAATGTATAGCAGAGGTATGACAACCTCTGATGTTCGCCACCAGGTAGAAGATATTTATGGACTTGAAATCAGTGAAACAACCGTTTCTAACATCACCGAACGCATAATGGTATCTGCCAAAGAATGGCAACAAAGAACACTGGAAACAGTCTATTATGCAGTGTGGATGGACGGTATTATGCTAAAGATCCGAGATGACGGAAAGGTAATAAACAAATGCGTTTACGTTGTAATAGGACTTAAGCCAGATGGACTGAAAGAAGTGTTAGGGTTTTGGATTGAGAAAACCGAATCAGCTGCCTTCTGGATGAGCGTTCTAACAGATTTAAAAGCCAGAGGAGTAGAAGATATTCTTATTGCCTGTACCGACAACTTAAAAGGATTTACCCAAGCTATCAAAGCCGTATTCCCCGAAGCCATAACCCAACTTTGTATTGTTCATCAAATTCGTAATAGCTGTAAGTTTGTAGTATATAAAGACAGAAGGAACTTTTGCAATGATTTAAAGAAAGTGTATACAGCCACTAACAAAGAAATAGCACTGGAAGAACTTGGAAAATTTAAGCTCAAATGGCAAGGAAAGTACAAATATGCAATTATCTCATGGGAAGATAATTGGGACAATCTTTCTAATTATTTTGATTATCCACTTGAGCTTAGAAAAATCATTTACACTACTAATACCATCGAAAATCTTAATAGAGGTATTAGAAAATACACAAAAACAAAAACCCAGTTTCCTAACGAAAACTCAGCAACAAAATCAATTTATTTGTCTATAAAAAACATAGAAAGAGCTTGGTACAGACCTATCTTAAATTGGGGAATTATTCTTAATCAATATTTAATTATCTTTGGAGACAGATGCAGAATATAATTATCCTGTTTACACAATCTAATTTACACTCTCTTTTGAGTGAAAAACATAATCACATTATCATATTATCAAATCAGCACATTATCAAATCAGCACATTATCACATTAACACATTAGCAAATCAGCACATTAA
>CAIMMM010000008.1 GCA_903842575.1 uncultured Bacteroidota bacterium
AGTTGAAATGAATGATAATCAGTATGTAAAGCTTTATAACGAAACAAATAGTCCTTTAATTGTTCCACCACAAAATGGTTCTTATTATTGGATTGGAGTTGGAGGTGTGAAATTTGATATTGATGGTAATCTTTGGGTCACAAATTCTGGAGTTGGCACTGCGCTTTCAGTAATGAAAACTGACGGAACTTGGAATTCCTTTAATTTCTCAGGATTGTTATATCAAAATACCATTGGAGAGTTATTGATTGATAATTTGAAGCAAAAATGGATCATACTTGGACGAGGCGATGGTATTTTAGTTTTTAATGACAATAATACAATTTCAAATATTAGTGATGATAAATCAAAACGATTAAATGCTATTGCTGGTACCGGAGGACTGCCAAGCAATAACGTTTTATGCATGGCATGTGACAAAGATGGCGAGATTTGGGTTGGTACTGATAAAGGAATTGCTGTTTTCTACAATCCTGAAAATGTATTTTCAACAACCAATTTCGATGCCCAACAAATAATTGTTGAACTAGATGGAACTGCTCAGCTTTTAATGGGTGCAGAAACAGTTACTTGTATTGCTGTTGATGGCGCAAATAAAAAATGGATAGGAACAGAGTCTGGTGGTGTTTTTCAAGTCTCTGCTGATGGTGTTACCGAAATTCATCATTTCTTTACAGAGAATAGTCCATTGTTATCTAATTCAATAACCAGTATTGCTGTTGATGATATTACTGGTGAGGTATTCTTTGGAACTCCAAAGGGAATCGTTTCTTATAAAGGAAACGCTACAGAAGGAAACGAAGATTTTACCGATGTTTATGCATATCCAAATCCTGTTAAGGAGAATTATAATGGTGTTATTGGAATCAAAGGATTGGTCTCAAATGTCGACGTAAAAATAACTGATATTAGTGGGAACTTAGTCTATTCAACAAAAGCAGAAGGTGGCCAGGCAATTTGGAATGCCAAGAATTTTAAAGGTGAAAGAGTAAAAGCCGGCGTTTATATGGTTTTTTGTGCAAATGAAGATGGTTCTAAAAAATACGTTACCAAAATTATGGTTCTAAATTAAATTCATTTCTTTCTTCAATGATTTATCAAACTCGAGGAATTGTTTTTAGTCAGGTAAAATATTCTGAAAGCAGTTTAATAGTAAAGATCTATACCGAGCTTTTTGGACTTCAAACCTATATGGTGAGAGGTGTTCGAAAAAATAAATCAAAAATGAAATTTGGGTATTTTCAACCATTGTCTTTAGTAGAATTAATAGCTTATCACAAGGAAAATGCTAGCATTAAAACTCTAAAAGAAATAAAGATTTCTTACACTTTTTCTGATTTACCCTTCAATGTTCTAAAGAGCACAATTGCTTTGTTCTTAAGCGAAATCCTTTCAAAATCAATAAAAGAGGAAGAAGTTAATCAAGGATTATTTGATTTTATTGAGAACTCAATTAAGTTTTTGGATATTACTGATGAAAAAATTTCGGATTTCCATCTATTGTTTATGGCACAACTTACAAAATTTTTAGGATTTTTCCCTCATGGA
>CAIMMM010000009.1 GCA_903842575.1 uncultured Bacteroidota bacterium
ATAATTCCCTTTATAACAATCACATCCATTGTTTCGGGACAAACAAAAATTCCTACTCCAACAAATATTGCGGCTACTTATGCCAAAAAAACGCGTTCTATAACAGGAAATCCTGGAAAAAATTATTGGCAAAACACCGCCGATTATAACATAAATATTGCTTTTGATCCAAGTTCTAGATTGTTAAACGGTACTGAAGAAATAAAATATTTCAACAATAGCAACGATACTTTGAAAGAAATTGTCTTTAAATTATGTCCCAATTTCTATAAAAAAGGTTCTCCAAGATTACAAAAAATTGAGGATGAAGATACCAATGAAGGTATTACCATTGAAAATATGGTAATCAACAATACTGTTGTTGATGCTACAAACAGAACCACAAACGCAACAAGCATGTCTGTCGCCATTAAGCCTCTTTTACCAAAACAAAGCTTAAACTTTAGCATAAAATTTTCCTATACATTAAACAAAGGTTCGCACATGAGAACGGGGCAAGTGGATGATGGCGCTTTTTTTATTGCTTACTTCTTCCCTCGAATTTCGGTATATGACGATATTGATGGTTGGGATAGAAATCAATATTTGGGAACGCAAGAATTCTATAATGATTTTTGTAATTTCAAAACAGCCATTACCCTTCCCAACAATTATATGGCATGGGCAACCGGAGATTTACAAAATTGCAATGAAGTTTTTAATGACAAATATTGCACTCGCATGCAACAAGCAGAAACCAATGATGAAATCAAATTTATCATAGACAGCGATGATTTAAAAAATGGCAATATTACAAAATCTGCCAACGCTTCAAACACTTGGAAATTTGACGCCGCCAATGTAACCGAAATTGCAATTGCTATCAGCAATCATTATTTATGGCAATCTTCCAGTTTGGTTGTTGATAAGAAAACAAAACGTCGGACTCGGGTGGATGCGGTGTTTAATGAAGCACATAAGGATTACTTTCTAGTTGCTTCCGATGCACGAAAAACTGTTGAAGCAATGAGTTATACATTTCCAAAATGGCCTTACCCATACAATCATGAAACAATTTTTGATGGTTTAGACCAAATGGAATACCCAATGATGGTCAATGATAATCCTATGGAAGATCGGGAAGAAAGCATTGAACTTACCGACCATGAAATTTTTCACACCATGTTTCCTTTTTATATGGGAATTAACGAAACCAAGTATGGATGGATGGATGAAGGTTGGGCAACCATTGGCGAATGGCTAATCAGTCCGATGATTGACCTAAAAATTGTAGACCTATATGGTATTGAAAGAACAGCACAAACTGCTGGAACCGAAATTGATTTGCCTGTTACCACATTAACCACCCAATTATATGGCGAAGCCATGTTTATTAATTCCTATCCTAAACCGGCTTTTGGCTATTTATATGTAAAAGATATGCTAGGCGACGAGTTGTTTTATAAAGGACTACACCATTATATTGCCACCTGGAATGGCAAACATCCAATGCCCAATGATTTTTTCTATTGCATGAATGAAGGTTCTGGAGTGAACTTAAATTGGTTTTGGAAAAAGTGGTTTTTCGGAGGAGGAGTTGTTGATTTGGCCATACAAAAAGTAAATGGCAAACAAATAACCATTGAGAACAAAGGAGAAAAACCCTTGCCAATTGATGTTACAATAAACTATATGGATGGCCGTGTGGAAAAAATTCACCAATCCATTTATGCATGGAAAAGTGGTAATAAAACGGTTATGGTGACAGCAAGTTGGGATAAAATTAGAAAAGTAACTTTAGGAAGTACTTATATCCCTGACTCCAACGAGAAAGACAATGTGTTTGAAATGAAATAAATCTTCATATTTTGCACTTTTCTTTTATAAAATCATTTCCAAGTTCATAAAATTTTCGTAGTAATTTAGAGATTTTATTATGGAAATTGGAATTTTAAAATCTTATCTTTACTTTTGAAAAAAATTGATATTATACCCCACTAAATGAGTACTACTTCTCAAGAATATGATAAAGTTATAGCCATTTGCAGACAACTTTACACCAACAAAATGAAAGATTATGGATGTGCGTGGCGCATATTAAGATTGCCTTCACTAACAGACCAAATATTCATCAAAGCACAACGCATCAGAAGTTTACAGCAAAATGACGTTCGTAAAGTTGATGAAGATGAAACGGGAGAATTTATCGGGATTATCAATTATTCCATTATGGCATTAATCCAATTGGAATTGGGAGTTGCAGAACAACCTGATTTGGATGTTGAAAAAGCAATACAATTGTATGATGAAAAAGCAGCTTTAACAAAAGCGTTGATGGAAGATAAAAATCATGATTACGGGGAAGCTTGGCGCGAAATGCGTGTCAGTTCCTTAACCGATTTGATTTTACAAAAGTTACTTCGCGTAAAGCAAATTGAAGACAACAAAGGAAAAACAATAGTATCCGAAGGTATTGACGCAAATTATCAAGACATGATAAATTATGCTGTTTTTGCCTTAATCTTAATGAAATTTGGACAATAATAAAAACGCTAATCATGACTACTGAAACCAAAAAATCATACATCGCGTGGATATTAAGAATAACTGTATCTGCCCTTTTTATTGTTTCTGCTCTTGCAAAACTTTCTAAAAGTCATCTATTAGACTCCCCTTATTTTGCGATTTCAACTTTTGAAGTGAAGCAATTGTATACATTGGGATTTTCAGGAGAGATTGCCCCCCATTTTTCGAGAACGCTTATTGGCATTGAATTGGCATTAGGATTTTTGCTTTTACAAAATAACTGGTTGCGTAAATTTATTGTACCAGTCACGACTCTTTTATTATTTGTGTTTATCGGACATCTTAGTTACGTTACTTTATTAAATGGAGGAAATACGGGAAATTGCGGTTGTTTTGGGGAGCTTTTGCCAATGACTCCTATTCAAGCTATTGTCAAAAATATTATTGCAATTGGTCTTTTGGTATATTTATTTTATTTGTTACCAAAAAAAGAAAAAAACGGAAACTTCTGGATTTTAACAACAGTTCTTTTCGCTACTATTTTAGGCATTTATATGCTGGCTCCTATTCAGCCATCTGCTAATAATTTTACGGTTTCGAGTCCTACAGAAACTTCAACCGATATTATTTCAACAACAATTGACACTGCCAAAACAGTTGTTGCAATTACAAAAGATACCATAAAAAAAGTAGATAATATTAAAAAAGTAGATCATGAAGTCATTGATGAACCTGCAAAACACAAATCAGGTTATTCTAAATACTTTTCTAAAATTGATACCGGTAAAAAAACACTTTGCTTCTTTGTTCCCGGTTGTGATCATTGTAGATTAGCTGCAAAAGAGCTAACAGAACTAAAGCAAAAAGACAAAAATTTTCCGGAGATTTCTATTATATTTATGAATGAAGAAGCCGATTTAATTCCAGAATTTTTTAAATTTGCAGGCGCCGAATATCCTTATACGATTATTGAAGTAATTCCTTTTTGGACTGTTTTAGGATCTGGAAAAGATACGCCAGGTGTTAAATATTTATGGAATGGGAATGAATTTAAATACTTTTACGGCATTACTGACAACCAATTTAATCCTATAGAATACCAAAAAATAGTCCTTAAATCCTATTCTGAATTAAAGAAATAACTTTTTTATTAACTTATTTTTTAAACAGGGAACCAATAAAATTTTGTGTAATTATTATTTCTTATACTTTTTACTATGTTAAAAAACTTTAGCAAAAGACCTTTAAAACAACAATACTATTTAGGTATTGGACTATGCATCGTTATTTTCTTTATTGGCTATTATATTCTAAACTATGTATCCACAAGAGAAATTGTTCCAATAAAAGAAATTTTTGGAAATACTTTTTATATATTAATTGGTTCGATTTTAATAGCCACATCTTGTTGTGGAATTTTAATTCTTATCAATAAAATCCAAAACATTGATAAAAAAAGAAAAAGAAGACGTGGTCGAAAAATTGTATATTTAAAAGATCAGTTAAAAAAAAATGAAAATGAATAAAAATAGTATTTAGGCTAAATAATTTAAATTACTATTTAAAAAGCCTACATCTTTTGTATGCCACGATTATTTTTAGTTTTTTTTTAAA
>CAIMMM010000010.1 GCA_903842575.1 uncultured Bacteroidota bacterium
ATATTTGTTCCAGCGAAACTATTTGAATTTATATGAGTGTCAAAAATGGGAAACCTTTTGTTTCCTCTATTTATGTCGATCGGAACAAAATTACCGGAAATTCTTTAATCAGTCATTCGCAATTTAATTCTTTATTCCATAACTTGCAATTTAATTCTTTACCGTGAAAATACTTTTAAACCACGAACCACACGAAAAAATGTTCTTCACACCTTCGCATGAGAAACAATTTTCGTTACGGTGAGAGACCATGTCACAATCGTTTATTCCAATTCAAAAAACTTGTTGACAAAATTCAGATCATAATATAACTGAGTATCAATCGAAAGGTGTGATGCTATATTTTAGATGGCATCCAGTGTATAATCAATTGTTATGTGAATTAAGTCTCATGGAGGATAAAAATGGAAAAAGATACTACTTATTCTGACTTTTCAAAGAAAGTTAGATCTGATGCTACAGAATATATTAATGGGCTTTTTTTTGTTTCCACGAATTTTGTTCAGCGATTCATAGCTTTTTTGTTTTTTACACAACTCTTATACTTGCTTTTATTTATCGTTAGTAAGATATTTTGGTGGTTCGGCTGGTATGTGGCGTTATATGGACTTCTCTTTGCCAGTTTCGGAGTTGGCCTGATTTTTTTGTTCATCTTTTTGTTCAAGAAAGTAAAGGCTAAAGCATTGACATATTTTTTGTGCGGTGTTGCGTATTTTATGATTTCGTTGTTAATTGCATGGGGAGTAAGAGTAGAATCTTTTATCGATTTATTAGCTGAAATTAATGATATAAGTTTTCTTGGTGGATGGGCCATATGGAATTTACTTTACAGTATTATGATTTTGATAGTTGGTACAGCCCGTACATTATTGTTAGGTTTTGTATATGATTATAGGTAGTATAATGAAGAAATTTAACATTAGGAGATATTATGCGTTCTGAGAATATTTATACCTGCCAGTATACGGCTAAGATGGGGATAAAAAGTTCTGGAAAAGAGATAGAAATTATTGACTGTATGCAGCGGGCAACTCACCAAGAAATTGACAATCCACACATGAAATTTTGTGAAAAGCATGCAGGTATTATTTCGGAGGATGGTATTAAGATTGAAAAAATACCTATATAGTGTCTGAACGGAAACCCATAACCATTTAATAATAAATGATATATTGCTTAATTTTGAAAACGTAGATTTAGTGGTTTTTCGTGACTATTCTTAGTTTTGTAATTTCCAAAAAAATAGATATGTTGGTGTTTAGCATTAGTTTTGCTTGTTAAAATCTTCGTTTCAAAAAACGGTGAATATCACAAATATTATCATGTTGTTAAGGGGTTTCTGTTTAGACACTATATAAAAGTGGTAGTGTTGATTCAAAGTCATATATAGGTTATTTTCACATAACGATGCTAATGCAGCCGACGCAAAAAGCCGTGCGGTTGATTAGCATCGTTAGGCAAAACCGAAAATTCAGAAAGAAGGTTTTGGTGAAAGCATCACAATTCGCTTTTTCTGGCGGTGTTCCAGTCATGTATGAATTTTCCATCGGTTCATCGAGTGCGGTTATC
>CAIMMM010000011.1 GCA_903842575.1 uncultured Bacteroidota bacterium
AATTTATAAATATTTTTGTAAATCTAACAATATATTTAAATAATTATAAAAATAAAACTATTTTTTTATAAACATATCGCATATGGTTTTAGATAACTTAGATTTTTTTAATTGTTATTAATATAATGCTATATTTGTTTTCATAACTAACCCATTTACAATCGACAATAAATGAATTTTTCAACCTTATTCAGAAAGAAATCAGCAAACGCAATAGTTCAAGAAGGTGGCGACGGAGAGCACTCGGGACTTAATAGGGTATTAACAGTAAAAGATTTAACCTTCTTTGGGATAGCCGCTATCATAGGCGGGGGTACTTTTAGTGCTATTGGGAACGCCTGTTTTTCGGGTGGTCCAGCTGTGGTATTGCTCTATGTGATGTGTGCCGTTGCTTGTGGTTTCACCGCGATGTGTTATGCCGAATTTGCCTCCCGCGTTCCCGTTTCAGGAAGTGCTTATACCTATGCCTATGTTTCTTTCGGGGAATTATTTGCTTGGATTATTGGTTGGGCATTGATTATGGAATACTCCATTGGGAACATTTATATTGCCTTTTCATGGAGTGGTTATTTTACCAATTTATTGGAAACCTTCCACATCCATTTACCCGAATGGTTGACCATCAATTACAAATCGGCACAAGATGCTTTTGTTGCCAATAAAGGAGATGAAGGTTTGATGGCGTGGCAAAATGCTCCTGTTCTTGGAGGTTTGAAAATCATCTTTGATTTACCCGCTGTAGTGGTCAATCTTTTGATTACCTATTTGGTTTATAGAGGTACCAAAGAATCCAAAAACTTTAGTAATGTAATGGTTTATATTAAGTTAGCCATCATTGTTTTAGTAATTGTGGTTGGTGCTTTTTATGTAGATATTGCCAATTGGACGCCTTTTATGCCCAACGGATTTAGTGGTGTTATGGGCGGTGTTTCGGCGGTTTTCTTTGCTTATATTGGATTTGATGCTGTATCAACACTTGCCGAAGAAAGTAAAAATCCACAACGCGATTTACCGAAAGGAATGATTTATTCCCTCGTAATTTGTACCGTTGTCTTTATTGTATTGGCGTTAGTGATTACAGGAATGGTTTCCTATCAACTTCTTGGTGTTAGTGATCCATTGGCCGAAATATTTGCTTTGAAAGGCGTGAAATGGATGCTTTTTATTGTGTCAATAGCAGCCGTTGTGGCCATGACTAGTGTGTTACTTGTTTTTCAAATGGGGCAACCCCGAATTTGGATGACCATGAGTCGCGATGGATTGATGCCTAAAAAGTTTGCTGAAATTCATCCAAAATATAAAACACCCGGATTTGCTACCATTGTTACCGGATTGGTAGTGGGTATTCCTATTTTCTTTACCGATGAAAATTTTGTATTGGATTTTACAAGTATCGGAACTCTGTTTGCTTTTGTATTGGTATGTGGTGGTGTTTTAATGCTTTCACCACAAAGTGAAGCAGATTTAGCGGAACGCGCTACCAAAGGAAAATTCAGAATTCCTTATATCAATTCTAAATATATTTTCCCGACACTTTGTTTGTTAGGTTTTGGATTGGTGCAATATTACCTGCCCACTTTTTTCCCAGAGACATTTAGTTATTCCGAAAACTTTTTTTCCCACAACATACCCATGGTGATTTTTATTATCCTATGTATGGTGATGGCCGTATTGGCATTCCTTAAAAACCTTTCTTTAATTCCTTTATTGGGATTGATATCTTGTTGTTATTTATTGACAGGTATGGCGGTTTCCAATTGGATGTGGTTTGGTTCATGGCTTGTAATTGGTTTAGTAGTTTACTTTACGTACAGTTATAAAAATAGTAAACTGAATACAGAAAAAGCATAAACTATATATCATAAATATCACATTATGAATAGGGATGTTTCATGCAAATTGAAAGCCAATTAATAACGAACTGTCAGTCTGAGCCCGTCGAAGACTTTTATTCGCACTTCGACGGGCTCAGTGTGACAATGTGTATTTTGATTGGCATTGTCTTAAAAAGCAATTCAAATTAAGTTCAAACGGACAATGTTTATCTATTACCAATTAATAACGAACTGTCAGTCTGAGCCCGTCGAAGACTTTTATGAACACTTCGATACTTCCTTCGTCAGTACAGGCGGAGCTCAGTGTGACAATGTAGTAATCATTGTTTTTTTTTAATTTTTACTTTTAAAGAAACTACTTAAACGGGTTGGGAGTTCCATTGCCACCATCGTAAACAAATTTCCATTTGCCGTCTTTTTGCTTATGCCAGATGGTGCAATAATTCCCATAAGTAATCGTATCATTCGTTTGATATTGCCAATAGCCAAAGCTATAACCCATATCGCCAGTGGAGGAAGCTTGCACTTTTAATGGTTTCCACGTAATTCCTTTTACTCCCGGATTAGTTCCCCAATTTTTAGCCGCATTGGCTTTGCCTATAAGAGGCAGTTTACCTTCTTTTGGCAGTATCACACTGTCTTCAGCATAAAAAAGTAAGGCTTTGTAAAACCCTTCTCTTACTGCCAAATCACTCATGGCCAAATCCGTTTTGCTAATTTCATCCCTGGATTGTTTCTCTAAATCGACAACTTGCTTTTGTTTACAGGAAGAAAAAAGAATGAGTAATACAAGTAGTTTTTTCATATTTATTGGTTTTAAATATTGGTGATTACCTTAAAACGGTTCTCAATACATCCCGATTGTGTCGGGACACTCAAACGGCCGTTTTTAATAATTATTTTATTTATTCTTATACACCACACCATCACGCATTACAAACGTCACATTGAGTACCGTGTTGATGTCCTGCGTAGGGTCGGCATCGGTAGCAATGATATCAGCTAGGTAGCCGGCTTCTATAACGCCTAATTTTTTATCCATATCCAACAACATAGCATTGGTTAAAGTAGCAGCTTGTATTACTTTCATTATCGGCATTCCCGCTTCAGTCATATAGATAAATTCTTTTGCATTATCGCCATGATGAAAAACTCCTGCATCGGTACCAAAAGCGATAGGTACTCCTTTTTTATAGGCTTTTGCAAAAGTGTTTTGAATTCTTGGACCAATAGCCAATGCTTTTGGCACTATGATTGCCGGATAATAATTGGGAATCAACGCTTTTTCGGCAACGGATTTTCCCGCCGTAATGGTGGGTACTAAATAGGTATTGTATTTTATCATTAAATCCATGGTGGCATCACTCATCTCCGTTCCGTGCTCAATGGTTTTTACACCGGCTTTAATGGCGCGTTGCATCCCATCATCGCCATGGGCATGTGCCGCTACTTTCATTCCATAGTCTTTTGCCGTGCTTACAATAGCATCCATTTCTTCTTGGGTAAATTGTGAATTGGTGCCGCTTTTGGCAACACTTAAAACACCTCCTGTGGCGGTTATCTTTATCCAGTCGGCTCCATTTTTATAGCGTTGTCTAACGGCTTGTTTGGCATCATCCACACTGTTTACTACGCCTTCTTTGGGTCCAGGATTTCCCATGAGGTCTTTCCGGTAGCCATTGGTTGGGTCGGCATGACCCCCTGTTGAACCTATGGCTTTTTCGGCAGTAAATATTCTTGGGCCAATTACTTTTTTACTATTGATGGCATTGCGAAGGGAAACATTTACACCACTACCTCCTAAATCCCTAACCGTAGTAAAACCAGCCATTAGGGTGCGTAAACCAATGGCTTCAGCATCATAAGCTACATCGGCATCGTTCAAGGTAAATCCTTCTAAATAGGTGGAGGGACTTGATTCAAATTCTACATGCACATGCATGTCTATCCAGCCGGGCAATACGGTTTTTTTGGAAAAGTCAAGAACTTGGGCATCGGAAGTGGTGGGATTTACAAAACCATCTTCAACACTTTTTATGCTATTTCCCAAAACAATAATGGTTTTATTAGTAAGTACTTTACCATTGCGGGTATCAATGAGTTTTCCGCAGTGGATATACGTTTCTTGGGCAACGAGTAGGGAAGTAGCCAGTAGTGCGAGGAATAGGAATTGTTTTTTCATAAAAAAAGGATTAGTTAGGATAAAGGTAATGAATTATGAATTGTGAATTACGAATTATGAATTGCTTCATATTTTAATTACTTTTAGCAAGTCAATAAGAAACACCTTTACTATGAATTCTAAAATAACTTTTTTCCTCCTCTCTTTCTTATGCATTCAAGTGGCTGTTGCTCAAGAAACAACCAAAAAAGAAGAAGCCAAATGGGATGTAGCCAAACCCGGAGACAGCTTTAAGTACAAGCCTCATAGCTTCACCACTTCCGAAGGAACTTGGATGAACCTTGATGTTAGCCCCGATGGGAACACCATCGTTTTTGATATGCTAGGCGATATTTACAGCATGCCTATAACAGGTGGCAAAGCCAAAGTATTGCGCTCGGGGATTCCTTTTGAGGTGCAACCAAGATTTAGCCCCGATGGGAAAAGTATTTCCTTTACGAGTGATGCAGGTGGTGGGGACAATATTTGGGTCATGAAAGCCGATGGGAGTAATCCCAAACAACTGACCAAAGAAGATTTTAGATTGTTAAACAATGCCACTTGGATGCCCAATGGCAATTATCTTGTAGCACGGAAACACTTTACTTCCGAGCGTTCTGCAGGAGCTGGCGAGATGTGGCAGTACCACATCAACGGAGGTGATGGTGTACAATTGACCAAAAGAAAAAACGACCAACAAGATGTAAATGAACCTGTTATATCTCCCGATGGGAAGTATATGTTTTATAGCGAAGATGTTTCGCCAGGAGGCTTTTTTCAATACAACAAAGATCCTAACAAAGAAGTGTACGTAATTAATCGCTATGATTTTGAAACCGGAGATACCGATAGAATTGCAGGCGGACCAGGTGGTGCTGCAAGACCACAAATTTCACGAGATGGGAAACTACTGGCGTTTGTAAAACGCGTGCGTACTTCCACGGTATTGTACATTCACAATTTGGAAACTGGCGAAGAGTGGCCTGTTTATGACAAACTCAACAAAGACCAACAAGTGGCTTGGGCTATCTTTGGTGTGTATCCTAACTTTAGTTGGATGCCCAACAACGAAGATATTGTGATTTGGTTTGGAGGAAAGGTTCAAAAAGTAAATATAAAATCGGATGCAGTAACCAACATTCCTTTTACGGTGGATGTGGTGATTGATATTGCCGACCGGGTTCATTTTGACACACCCATTTCGGATACTGATTTTACGGTAAAAATGATCCGCGATGCCGTTACGGCTCCCGATGGGAAAACCCTTGTATTTAGAGCCTTGGGCTATTTGTGGACGAAGAGTTTACCCAATGGAACACCCAAACGATTGACTACCGATACCGACTTTGAAGCCGAACCCACTTTTACCGCCAATGGCAAAGAAATACTCTATGTTACTTGGAACGATACCCATCTGGGTGCCATTAAAAGAGTTGGATTGGACGGCAAAAAAGCCATCAAACTCACAACAGAAAAAGGAATTTACAGAACACCCAACCTTTCGCCCGATGGTAAAACAATCGTTTACCTAAGGGAAGAAGGTAACCTAGACCAAGGGCTTTCCTTTGCTACAAAGCCGGGGATTTATACCATGAGTGCCAATGGAGGTACTTCTAAATTCATCACTTCGGGTGGCGAATATCCTGTTTTTACCAAAGACGGTACGCGTATTTTCTTCCAAACAGGCGGTGTATTCTTTGGCGAATTGACCAAAGCACTAAAGAGTGTGGATTTGAACGGTAAAGACGAGCGCACACATATTAAATCCAAATATGCGAATAGGTTAGTACCAAGTCCCAACAATCAATGGATTGCTTTTTCGCATTTGCACCGAGCCTATGTAGCGGCGTTGAACATCAACGGGCAAGAAGTGGATTTGGATGATAAGTCCACAGCCGTTCCTGTGTCGCAATTGTCTAAAGATGCCGGTATCAATATTCATTGGTCTGCCGATAGCAAAAACGTTATGTGGATGATGGGAGATAGTTATTATACCAACGCACTAAAAGACCGTTTTACCTTTTTAGAGGGTTCTCCCGAGAAGGTTGCCGAACCAACCGATGTAGGCATTAAAATAGGGTTGACCTCCAAAGTGGATAAACCCAAAGGACGAATTGCCTTAACCCATGCACGACTGATAACCATGGATGGCGACAAGGTGATTGAAAATGGTAGTATTATCATTAATGAAAATCGTATAGAATCCATTGGCGAAGCTACTGCCATTACTATTCCTGGGGATGCTAGGGTATATGACCTTAGCGGTAAAACCATTATGCCTGGAATGGTGGATGCACATGCTCACATTGGTGCATTCCGCTATGGATTGACCACGCAACAAAACTGGCAACTGTATGCCAACCTTGCTTTTGGAGTAACTACCTCTCATGATCCTTCTTCCAATACCGAATCCGTATTTACGCTTTCGGAAATGGTAAAAAGCGGTGCTTTGGTAGGGCCAAGAATTTACTCAACGGGTTATATCCTATATGGTGCCGATGGCGATTTTAAAGCCTTGGTAAACAAGTTGGATGATGCACGTTCGGCAGTGCGACGTACCAAAGCTTTTGGCGCCCTTTCGGTAAAAAGTTATAACCAACCCCGTCGTGACCAACGCCAACAGGTATTGCAAGCGGCTAGGGAAGAAGGTATTAACGTAGTTCCCGAAGGCGGTTGTAACTTCTTTCATAACATGACGATGGTTATTGATGGACATACAGGAGTAGAACACAACATTCCCGTGGCACCCGTTTATAAGGATGTTACCGAACTTTGGAAAACCAGCAAGGTAGGCTATACGCCAACGCTTATTGTGAATTATGGCGGACTGAACGCCGAATACTATTGGTATCAAAAAACCAATGTGTGGGAAAATAAAAAACTGTTGCAATTTACCCCTCGTGCCATTATTGATTCTCGTTCCCGCTACCGCATGATGGCACCCGATGAAGATTATGAAAACGACCACATCCTAACATCCAAAACCGTAAAAAACTTGTCGGACAATGGTGTGAAAATCAACATGGGAGCCCACGGACAATTGCAAGGCATGGGTGCGCACTGGGAGTTGTGGAGCATACACCAAGGAGGGATGAGCAACTTGGAGACTTTGAAAACGGCCACGATAAATTCGGCAAATTATATTGGTGCCGGCGCATCCATTGGTTCTTTGGAAAAAGGAAAACTAGCCGATATCTTGGTTTTGGAGAAAAACCCTTTGGAGAACATTCAAAATTCCAATACTATTTTATATACCATTGCCAATGGTAGAATATATGATGCTGCCACCATGAACGAAGTGGGCAACGAACCTAAAAACCGGCAGCACTTTTATTGGGAGAACAGCGGTTACAATGCGTCTTTCCCTTGGCATGAGGAGAGCGATAGCTTTATGTATCATCAGTGTTGTGGGGCGGTACATAACTAAACGCTTAAGTATAATTGAATGTATCGTTTCGATTTTACAAAATAAAAATCCGCTGATTATCAAAACAATTAATATTTATTGATAAAATTATTAAATATGAAAAAATTTACAAATAAAATTAAAACACCTCTTTCTTTTTCAAGAACTATAAAAACATTTACCTTTAATTTTTTTAGAGAAATACTCTCTTAACAAAAAGTTCAAATTAGTTTAAAGACTTACATTTATGAATAATAAAAACGCATTTTCTAAAAAGTTAACATTTCTATTTGTACTGTTGGTTTTTTCTGCACGTTTATCTGCACAACTTCAAATATTTACTGTAAGAAATAAAAACTACAGTTCCATTTCTTATGAATTAGCATTTAATAATTTTGATGGAAAAAACTTATTAGAAGCAAAGGGTTATGAAAAAAATAAAATTAATAGGCAACCAGCAAATATAGATGCGGATGTTTTGAAAAATGGATTTTATGTTATTGTAAAATGTATTAGAAAAGATTATGAGGGTGAATTAATATCATATGGTATTGGGGGTAGTAAAACAAATTATGAAATAGACTAAAAACTTGCTGTAAAAAATTTAAGTGATTACGATTGTAATTGGCTTAAAAAAAATGTTTATGATGTAGTTGATAAGAACACTTTTGAAATAAAAACGGTTAATCAAAGTTTTATTGCAACTGTTTTTTATAATAAAGATGCTACTGGAAATAAAACCATTAAAAATGCCGTATTACAATACAAAACGATTAGTGATGATGATTATAATAAATGGAAATCAAGATTTTCAAATAACAATGCAAATACGGAGGTATATGTTAGCAGATTAATAGTAAGTAATGGTAAGGCAGCTGTGGTTAAATGTATAAAAATGTCAGGGAAAATTGTTACTGAATCTTTTAAATTAATATATGCCGCTACAAATAGTAATTATAACACCACATTATGGCCAGAAGGAACAGTTACTAATACAAATGAAACTGATAAATTTATTATGGTTAATGAAATGTCGCTTGAAAGTACAAGTCCAAGTTTAATGGATGAAGCTATAGGTAACGCAAAGCAAATGATAAGATTAAAAGTTAAAGCTGATCAAGACAAGGAAAATAAGCTAAATAAACCAAATAAATTATACAAAAAAACTAAAACTGCTGCAACGGGTGTTCGTGGTTAAAAACAATATTATAAATACTAAAATATGAATACAATACTTTCTATTATAAAAACCTTTCGAAATTTAAAATTAAAACTTTTGATTATTTTTATTGCTTGTAGTTCAATTCAATTAAAAGCTCAAGAAAAAATGACAAAAATTAACTTGAGTCAACAACAACAAGACCCAAGAATTTATGTTGAGATTGAACACTCTAGAACGGCTTTCGGTGGGTTTCAATTTGTTATTATTCATATTACTAATAATACATCCGACATTTTAAGAGTTCGAATGAAATATACAGTAACAAGCACAAGTGGACTTGTTAATTCAATATATATTGGTAGTGACGCAGAATCCGATCCAAACACCTCTGTAGACATTAAACCTGGTCAAAGAATTGGTGGAGATCAAAATAATTGCCAAATGCAATTTTATGGAGAATGCAAAGGAAAAGAAATAAAATTAGATGACGGTATATCATGTATAAATTATATTTCTTATCAAATTATAGACATAAAAAATTTAAGTGTAGAAGAAAGGAAATTTGAAATTGAAAAGCAAGAAAAAGAGAAAGCTAATCAACTAAAAAAAGAACAACAGGAGGCTTTTAGAAAACTACAAGAAGTTAAAGCAGAACAAGAAAGATTAGCTCAGCAAAAAAAAGAAGAAGAAACAAGGAAAAATGAACAAAAAGCTATTACTCAAAATAGT
>CAIMMM010000012.1 GCA_903842575.1 uncultured Bacteroidota bacterium
GGAAATTAAAGCTCCAGAAGTTATCTTGAGAAATGAAAAACGTATGTTACAGGAATCTGTTGACTCGTTATTTGATAATACAAGAAAAGCATCTGCTGTAAAAACAGAATCAAACAGACCATTGAAATCACTTTCGGATTCCCTTAAAGGAAAACAAGGTCGTTTCCGTCAAAACTTATTGGGTAAACGTGTGGATTATTCTGCTCGTTCGGTAATTGTTGTTGGGCCTGAATTGAAATTGTTCGAATGTGGTATCCCAAAAGATATGGCAGCCGAATTGTACAAACCTTTCGTTATCCGTAAATTGATAGAAAGAGGAATTGTAAAAACTGTAAAATCAGCTAAGAAAATAATAGACAAAAAAGAACCAGTAGTTTGGGATATCCTTGAAAATGTAATTAAAGGTCACCCAATATTACTGAATCGTGCGCCTACTTTGCACAGACTAGGTATTCAAGCATTCCAGCCAAAATTGATTGAAGGAAAAGCAATCCAATTGCACCCTTTAGTTTGTACGGCATTTAATGCGGATTTTGATGGGGATCAAATGGCAGTTCACTTGCCATTAGGACCAGAAGCTATTTTGGAGTCACAATTGTTAATGTTGGCTTCTCACAATATCTTGAATCCTGCAAATGGTGCTCCAATTACGGTGCCTTCTCAAGACATGGTTTTGGGTCTATACTATATGACCAAAGAAAGAATTTCTACTCCAGAAATGAAAATTTTAGGCGAAGGCTTAACTTTTTATTCTGCCGAAGAAGTGAACATTGCCTTGAACGAAGGAAAACTAGAATTGAATGCTTCGGTAAAAATCAGAGCTAAAGATTTTAATGAAAATGGAGAATTAGTTTATCAAATTATAAAAACAACTGCTGGACGTGTATTATTTAATGAAGTAGTACCAGAAGCAGCTGGATATATTAATGATGTATTGACTAAAAAGAATTTAAGAGACATTATTGGAAGAATTTTGAGCGTAACCAGTGTGCCAATCACGGCTGCCTTTTTGGACAGTATGAAAGACATGGGTTTCAAATTTGCTTTCAAAGGTGGATTGTCATTCTCATTAGGAGATATTATTATTCCAGAAAGAAAAGGAGAATTAATTGCCGATGCTAGACAACAAGTAGAAGCGATTTCTGTAAACTATAACATGGGTCTTATTACCAATAACGAACGTTACAACCAAGTTATTGATGTTTGGACATCAACCAATGCGATGCTTACAGAATTAGCGATGAAAAACATTAGAGAAGACCAACAAGGGTTCAACTCAGTGTACATGATGCTTGACTCGGGAGCAAGTGGTTCCAAAGAACAAATTCGTCAGTTAACAGGTATGCGTGGTTTGATGGCTAAGCCTAAAAAATCAACTGCTGGTGGTGGTGAAATTATTGAAAATCCAATTCTTTCTAACTTTAAAGAAGGTCTTTCTATCCTTGAGTACTTTATTTCTACTCACGGTGCGCGTAAAGGTCTTGCCGATACCGCATTGAAAACGGCGGATGCGGGTTATTTAACTCGTAGATTACATGACGTTTCTCAAGACGTTATTGTAAACTCTGTAGATTGTGGTACGTTAAGAGGAATTGAAGTTTCGGCTTTAAAGAAAAATGAAGAAATTGTTGAATCATTCGGAGAGAGAATATTAGGTCGTGTAGCTTTACAAGATTTAATCAATCCTTTGGATAATGAAATATTAGTGCATTCTGGTGAGCAAATTACCGAAGCCATCATGAGACGTATTGAAGAATCTCCAATTGAAAAAATGGAAGTTCGTTCTCCACTAAGTTGTGAAGCTAAAAAAGGAATTTGTGCTAAATGTTACGGAAGAAACTTAGCAACTGGTAAAATGACTCAAAGAGGTGAAGCAGTAGGAGTTATTGCAGCACAATCTATTGGGGAACCAGGAACACAGTTAACACTTCGTACGTTCCACGTTGGTGGGGTTGCGGGTGGAGTTTCCGAAGAATCTAACATTTTAGCTAGATTTAAAGGTCGTTTAGAAATCGAAGATTTAAAAACAGTTGTAGGAGAAGATAGTGATGGTAACAAAGTGGATATCGTTGTTTCTCGTTCTACCGAATTGAAATTAATCGATGAGAAAACAGGTATTTTATTAAGTACACACAACATTCCTTACGGTTCAAGTATTTTTGTAAAAGATGCACAATCCGTAGCAAAAGGAGATGTAATTTGTAAATGGGATCCTTATAATGGGGTAATTATTTCTGAATTTACAGGAAAAGTATCTTATGAAGATTTAGAGCAAGGACAATCATTCATGGTTGAAATTGATGAGCAAACAGGGTTCCAAGAAAAAGTGATTTCGGAAGGAAGAAATAAAAAATTAGTGCCAACATTATTAATCTACGGAAAAGATGGTGAACTAATACGTTCTTATAACTTACCAGTTGGAGCTCACTTAATGGTTGAAGATGGCGAGAAAATTAAAGCAGGTAAAATTTTAGTTAAAATTCCTCGTCGCTCTTCAAAAGCAAATGATATTACAGGAGGTTTACCAAGAATTACCGAGTTGTTAGAAGCTCGTAATCCTTCAAACCCAGCCGTTGTTTCTGAAATTGACGGTGTTGTAACTTTTGGAAAAATTAAAAGAGGAAACCGTGAAATTGTAATCGAATCTAAATTCGGTGAAGTGAAGAAATACCTAGTAAAACTATCCAGTCAAATCTTAGTACAAGAAAATGACTTCGTTAGAGCGGGTGTTCCTTTGTCGGATGGTGCTATTACTCCAGAAGATATTTTAAGAATTCAAGGGCCATCGGCTGTGCAGCAGTATTTGGTTAATGAAATTCAAGAAGTATATCGTCTTCAAGGAGTAAAAATCAACGACAAACACTTTGAAGTTGTGATTCGTCAAATGATGCGTAAAGTTAGAGTTGAAGATCCAGGAGATACTTTATTCCTAGAAGAACAATTAATCCACACTAGTGATTTTATCCTAGAAAATGATAAATTGTATGGAATGAAAGTCGTTGAAGATGCTGGAGATTCTGAAGTTTTGAAACCGGGACAAATCATTTCTCCTCGTGAGTTGCGTGATGAAAATTCCCTATTAAAACGTAATGATAAAAACATGGTAGTAGCTCGTGATGTAATCACAGCAACAGCTACACCAGTGCTTCAAGGAATTACTAGAGCTTCACTTCAAACAAAATCATTTATCTCGGCGGCATCGTTCCAAGAAACCACTAAAGTATTAAACGAAGCTGCTGTAGCAGGAAAAGTAGATACCTTGGAAGGACTTAAAGAAAATGTAATCGTTGGACATAGAATCCCTGCAGGTACAGGTATGAGAGATTACGATCATACTATTGTAGGTTCTAAAGATGATTATAATGAGATAATGGCTAGCAAAGAAGAATATATTTATTAAACCTCAATCAGTCCTTTCCGTCTTTGGCGGAGAGGATAAGAGGTAAAAATTAATTTTATGACAGAAACGGCCCAACAGCAAATAAATATTGAGCTTGATGAAAAAACGGCCGAAGGAATTTATTCCAATTTAGCCATCATCAATCATTCGGCTTCCGAGTTTGTATTAGACTTTGTAACGATTATGCCAGGAGTTCCTAAGGCCAAAGTAAAGGCAAGGATTGTTTTAACACCACAACATGCCAAGAGATTTCTCAAAGCATTGGGAGAAAACATTCACCGTTTCGAACTCACCAATGGTGAAATTAAAGATACCGAGCAACCCCAAATTCCTTTAAATTTTGGACCTGCTGGTCAAGCTTAAAATAAAAAAGCCTCTCAAGAAATTGAGAGGCTTTTTTATTTTTTATCTTTATTTATATTTTCCTCTGCGATGGCTCTCAACCTCACAGGGCTTTTATTTCTGTAATCATTGTTCTCCCCTAGTAAAGGGAATCTTATTTAATATATCCATAATAGGATTGTCAGTTTTATCAATAGCTAATAATCCTGTGTTATTTACATAATTACTAGCGCTTGAATATACGTAGCGAGGGAATTTTCCTTCGAGGTTGTAGGCCATTTCAGAGCAAATCATTTTTTATTAAACACTTTGTGTCGCCGAGGAAAAACAATTCGCAACACTTCTATTTGTATTGTCCTACATTAAAAAGCAATATACCTATAAATGGTTACTTATATTGCTTTTTATCGATAAAATAGGTATTTAATCGATAAAATATTTGTTTTTTCACAAAACTTTCACGTCATTTGTCTATTGTAAGTGAAGTAGATATTTTAAAAAAACTCGATATCAAATTAACATTAATTTACAAATATCTTTTCTGCTTTTAAGCAGAAAAGGTTCTTAACTAAAATAAGATTATTGTCTTAACAAATTAATATTTTACAAGTCTAAAAAATCAGCAATATGAAAACACTATTACTTAATTCGAAAATAAAAAATTGGGTATTTGCACTTCTGTTAATTATTTTTGCAACATCATTTGTTAATGCAGCAACTTATTATTCCGTTGCTAATGGAAATTGGGATACGCCTGGAACTTGGTCAAATACAGATAATGGAACACCACTGACTTCAGGATATCCAGTTGCTGGAGATTTTGTTTTCATTACAAGAGGTTTTACGGTTACGGTAAACATCAATAATGCTGCCTGTACTACATTGACTTTTGGGAGAGTTGGCGGAACAGCAGCTAGAACAGGAGCTTTAACTTTTGCTTCCTCTGGAAGTCCATCGCTTACCGTCTCGGGTGTTGTTACTCTTGGAGGTTCAAGTTCGTCTAACGGTAGTACTGGAACTATAACATTCACAAGTGGATCTAGTATGTCTGCGGGTAGTATAGTGCTTGGAGGTTCTAATGGCGGTAATACTGGAACAATAATAATGACGGCAGGAGGTACATTAAGTGTTGGTGGTAATATAACAATTGGAAGTGATTCAGGCACTTGGACACCGGGAACAGGCACATTAATTTTCACGGCAACCAATACATTACCATCCACAATTTTCACTTCATTTAATAATTTAACCATATCAGCTGGCACAACAAGTTTTGGTACGGCGGCAAGGATAATTAATGGAACTCTTGATATAAAAACGAGTGCTATAGTCAATTTGGGTACATTAACAACACATACTGCAAAAGGGTTGTTTTTTAATGGAGTGCAACAAGTTGCGGGTCAGTGGGGTTATTCAGGCGCATCCAATAATAACACTACATTTTTTGCTAATACTGCAGGAAGGGTAACTGTAAGTGGGCGTTATTACTCCAATGGTAATAATGCTCCCAATTTAACTGCAAGTTGGTGGGACAACCGTAATGGTACGGGAGCACATCCAGCCAATTTTATTGCGGCTGGTCAAGAGTATTATGTGCAAAGTGGTCACACTATGACAACTAGTGCTGCATGGTTGGTTATTACAGGAGCTAGTCAAAAAGTGCAAATTGAAAGTGGAGGGACATTAATTTCAGCATCTACGTTTCCCATTACACTTGCCGCAACAGCAACTTTTCAAATAGATAATGGGGGAACTTATAAACATCAAAACACCTCGGCTTGGGCAACTACAATTTTCGCAGGAACGGAAGTGTTTGGAAATTCAAGTACTGTGGAAATTAATGCTACAGCTACAACACTTCCTACTAATTCAACTTATGGGAATTTAATTATTAACCTTACTACAGACCCTGGAGCCTCATTAAGTTTTGGGGGAATTCTAACAACAATTAATGGTGATTTAACTATTCAAAACACACAAAATAGGGATGTAAGTCTCGTGTCAACTCAATCACCAGTAGTTACAATTGCCGGTAACCTATCGCTATCTGGTGCGAACAGTTTATTTACATTTACAAGTAGTACTGGATTACCTACTGTAACTGTTAGTGGGAATACAACCATTAGTGGAGGAACATTAGATTTGAGTGTTGGTTCAGGAAGTGGTGTCTTAAATTGTAAAGGGAACTTCATTCATACTGGAGGTACTGTAACCGAAACAGGAACAGGAACCACAAATGCAATTAACATTAATGGCTCAACGGCACAAACAATAGAAAGCACAGGATTAACCAATACTATTGCTTTTAACGTAGCGCCAACAGCAGCAGGAACTGTTGAAATTCCTGTTACTAAATCTTTTACAAGTGGTTCGGCAATAATTAGCGTAAGCAATACCTCTTCTGCCTCCGAGTTAACAAATAATGGAACCCTAGCAATTACTACCTCACTTACGGGAGCAGGAATTATAGCTAATGCGGGTATCTTCAACTCTAGTGGTGCAATTTCGGTTACTAGCCTGTCTAATTCAGGAACTATAAACCATTCAGGTACAAGCACAATAACAACAGCGCTAGCTAATTTTATCAACACAGGCACCTTAAATATTAGTAGCTCGGGAACCATAACAGGAATTACCAATAATGCGGCTGGTATTGTGAACCACTCTGGTTCTAGTACTATTACCGCTTTTGATAACGCAACTGCAACCAGTACGCTAAACATCAGCACAACGCCAACTGTACCTACATTTACTACC
>CAIMMM010000013.1 GCA_903842575.1 uncultured Bacteroidota bacterium
ATGTTGACAATCCAATTTTTAATACCAATCAAGTAGTGATATACAAAAATGAAGTAAATGACGTTGTTATTAATTCAGGAAATGTAATCAGGGCAGTGGTAAAAGTGTTTGACATCAGAGGACGATTGTTGGTAGAGAAAAAAGGCGTAAACGCTTCTCAAACTACAATGAGTGTTGGTGCGGCCAATGAAGTACTATTGGTTCAAATCACTTCGGTAGAGGGAGAAATGGTAACGAAAAAAGTAGTGCGATAACACTACTTCGTAATAAGCAAAAAACCCATCAAGAAATTGATGGGTTTTTTTATAGAAAGATTTTTTTAAACAGTTTCCTTATTTTTTCTAAAGGTGTACATTACAAATAAAACACCCATAATAGCTAATAATATTAATTTGCCGTTTATTGGTGCTGGCGCTGGATCGCCACCTTGAAGTCCGCCTGTTCCACCAGTACCAGTATCATCACTACCAGGCTGAGCAAACATAGCAAAGTCCGACAAGAGCACAAAGGTTAAGAGGTAGAAATTATAAATTTTTTTCATAAAAAATGTAATTATAATGCACAAAGATAAGAATCCTTTTTAAAAATCAAAAGGAACATTGATTTTTTTAAATCATTAATTAAATTCTGAGGTAAAAAATAACTTTACATTTGGGAATTTAGTTTGCGTCATTTGAATGGTAAAGTCAGAATCGGCTAAAAACACAAGCTGCCCATATTTATCGTGTGCCAAGAATTTTTGTTTTATTCTTTTGAATTCTTTAAATTCTTCGCTTTTTGGATCGTTTGGTTTTACCCAGCAAGCTTTGTGAACGGGAAAGTTTTCATAGGTGCATTTGGCGCCATATTCATGTTCCAATCGGTATTGAATGACTTCATATTGTAAGGCTCCCACAGTACCAATAATTTTCCTATTGTTCATTTCCAAGGTAAATAATTGCGCAACACCTTCGTCCATTAATTGGTCTATTCCTTTGTCCAATTGTTTGGCTTTCATAGGATCGGCATTGTTAATATATCTAAAATGCTCGGGAGAGAAACTTGGAATTCCTTTAAAACTCATGACTTCACCTTCGGTAAGGGTATCGCCAATTTTAAAATTCCCTGTATCATGCAATCCCACAATATCGCCGGGATAGGAGATGTCCACGATCTCTTTCTTCTCTGCAAAAAAAGCATTTGGGCTTGAGAATTTTAAATTTTTATTTAACCGTACATGATTATAAGGTTTGTTTCTTTCAAAAGTTCCTGAAACAATTTTTACAAATGCCAATCTATCACGGTGTTTAGGATCCATATTGGCATGTATCTTAAAAACGAAACCGGTCATTTTTTCTTCTTCGGGTTTCACCAGTCGGGTTTCCGATTCTTTAGGTCTTGGTGAAGGTGCAATTTCTACAAAGCAATCCAACAATTCTCTAACACCAAAATTATTCAAAGCCGAACCAAAGAAAACCGGTTGTAAATGCCCTTCCAAATAAGCATTTCTGTCAAATGGTGGATAGACTTCTTCAATCAATTCTAATTCTTCTCTTAATTTAACAGCCGGTTTTACGCCGATTATTTTTTCTAATTCAGGACTATTAATGTCCGAAAAAGCAATGGTGTCTTCAATATTCTTTCGGCTATCCCCACTAAAAAGGTTGATGTTCTTTTCCCAAACGTTATATATCCCCTGAAAATCATACCCCATGCCAATAGGAAAACTTAATGGGGTAACGGTTAATCCTAATTTTTGTTCCACTTCATCCATTAAGTCAAAAGCATCTTTTCCTTCACGGTCCAATTTATTGATGAATACAATCATGGGAATGTTACGCATTCTACAAACAGCAACCAATTTTTCGGTTTGTTCTTCAACTCCTTTTGCTACATCAATGACCACAATCACACTATCAACAGCGGTTAAAGTACGGAAAGTGTCTTCGGCAAAATCCTTGTGTCCTGGCGTATCCAGAATATTTATTTTCTTTGCTTTATAGTTAAACGCCAATACCGATGTGGACACCGAAATTCCTCTTTGTCTTTCAATTTCCATGAAATCGGAGGTTGCGCCTTTCTTAATTTTATTGTTTTTTACCGCACCGGCTTCTTGAATGGCACCACCAAAAAGCAATAACTTCTCGGTTAAGGTCGTCTTTCCCGCATCAGGATGTGATATAATTCCAAAAGTGCGTCTTCGTTCTATTTCTTTAAAAAAGCTCATGTTATTCAATAAATTGGATTGCAAAAGTACTACTAATTCACTTTAATATAAAATCAAATTTAACCGCTTAATATTGATGTCATTTTTTTAATATGCAGTTGCCACAAAAGACAGGATGTAAAGTGTTAATAAATTTTTGTTAATACTACATTCGATACTTGTATAATGTGTTTGAATTGTTACTTTTGTTGATTGTAACGTAATAAAAGGTTTGTTTAATGAGGAACTTTTTAGTATAGATATTTAGAAATTTATTTTAAGCATAAAATTTTATACAATGAGAATGAAACAATTTATTTTTGGATTATTAATAGTTATATCTTTTAACAGTATTGCACAAAACTCCCCTAAGGAAGTTTTATTTACAATTGATCAAAAACCCTATTACACTGACGAATTTACAAGGATTTACAAGAAAAATTTAGACTTGGTAAAGGATGAATCTCAAAAGGATTTGGACCAATACTTGGAACTTTTTATTGGTTATAAACTTAAAGTAAACCGTGCTTATAAATTAGGATTACAAAATAATGTGAAATATCAAAATGAGTTAAAATCCTATCGCACACAATTGGCAAACAATTATTTTAATGATACTAAAATAACGCAAGAGTTAATAGAAGAAGGATATAAAAGATTACAAAAAGAAGTAAAAGCTTCCCATATTTTAATAACCGTTGAAGAAAATGCCCCGCCAGCAGATACACTTATTGCTTATAAAAAGGCACAAGAAATAAGACAAAGAGCTTTAAAGGGTGAAGATTTTGGGGAATTAGCGGTTGAGTTTTCACAGGATCCATCTGCCAAAGAAAACAAAGGAGATTTAGGATATTTTTCTGCTTTTAGAATGGTATATCCCTTTGAAACGGCTGCTTTTACTACGCCAAAAGGGCAAATTTCTAAAATTGCTCGCACTCGTTTTGGCTATCACCTTATTAAAGTAGAAGACATTCGTGATAACAGAGGAGAAGTTACCGTCTCTCATATCATGATTTTAAATCCAAAACCTGAGGATACGGATCAAGACAAATCTAAAAACACCATTCAGGATATATACAAAAAATTACAACAAGGAGAAAACTTTGAAGAATTGGCTAAACAATTTTCTGAAGATAAATCATCGGCTTCCAAAGGTGGAATTTTAAACACATTTGGTTCAGGACAGTTGAGTTCGGAAGAATTTGAAAATACAGCATTCTCACTTGTTGATAAAAACCAAATTTCAAAACCGTTTCAATCTCAATTTGGATGGCATATCATCAAGTTAATTGACAAACATCCTATAAAAACATTAGACGAGATGAAACCTGATTTGGAGTCTAAAATTGGGAAAGATGATCGTTCAAAACGTATTACCGCATCGCTAACAGAGAAATTAAAAAAGCGATATCTTTATAAACGAGATGAAAAACAATTTGCTGCTGTTTCTAAACTGGTGACCAATGATTTTTATGAAAGTAAAATGATAGTCTCAGATGAAGCAAAGGCAGATAAATCGACCTTGTTGACCATCAATAACGATAGTAAAATTGCAGGAAGTGAGTTTATATTATATGTGGAAAAGCAACAAAAAGCAGGAAGCAGTATAAAACCGGTTTCTAAATTAGTTGACCATCTGTATGACACGTTTCTAAACGAGAAATTGAGTAATTATTATGATAATAATCTTGAAAAAGAATTTCCTGAATTTGCAAATGTAATGGAGGAATATCGTGACGGATTATTGCTTTTTGATTTGATGGAAAAAGAAATATGGGACCGTTCAAAAACGGATACGATTGGCTTGAAGAGTTTTTATGAAACGCAAAAAAACAATCATTTATGGAAAAATAGATTGGATATAATTGTTGCCTCTTCTACTAAAATGGAGGTGATAAAAAAAGCACAAACCATGTTGAAAAAAAATATGGAGCCACAGGCCATCAAAGATAAGTTGAATACAGAAGCAGTTGTTGAAGTAATGATAAACAATGGTGTTTTTGAAGAAGGAAGTGATGCTTTGCCAAAAAGCACCAAATATGTAACGGGGGTTTCGGATATTGTTAAAGAAGGCGAATATTACTTTGTAACTAAAGTTAAAAAAGTATTGCCCAAAGGCATAAAATCATTTGAAGAATGTAAAGGCAAAGTGATTAATGATTATCAGCAATATCTCGAACAACGTTGGGTTGATGATTTGAAGCAAGAATTTAAAGTGGAAATAGATCAGAATGTATTCCAAAAAGTAAAAAAAGAATTGCGACCATAGAATAATTAGAAGTAAACAATAAAACAGAAAAGAAATAACCGAATGATGCGATTAAAAACAATGACTTTAAAATTTATTAAAAACAGAATAACTCTTGCTTTATTGATAAGCTTAGTTACAGTATTTTTTGCTAATGCTCAAGAGATAATTAAAGATTCGGTAAAAACAAAAACACCAACAAAAACGACACAAAAAAGAAGAATTGATGGTGTTATTGCTACTGTTGGGGATTATGTTATTTTAGATTCAGATATTGATAAATCTTTTTTAGAATTGTCAAGCCAAGGAAATTCTGTAAAAGACATTACCCGTTGTCAAATGTTGGGAAAACTCCTTGAAGATAAACTGTATGCACATCAAGCCATTCAAGACAGTATTGTTGTAAAAGACGAGGAAGTAAAAGAGAAATTGAACGACCAGATAAACTATATGGTGGAACAAATTGGTTCAATGGATAAAGTGGTGCAATATTTTAAAAAAAATAGTGAGGAAGAATTCAAAGCAGAATTGTTCGACATTATTAAAATGAACAAACTAGGAGCTGAAATGCAAAAAAAGATTGTTTCAGGCGTTGAAATTACCCCAGAAGAGACCCGAACTTTTTTCAAAAATATTCCACAAAATGAATTGCCGGTTTTTGGAGCCGAAATGGAAGTGTCCCAAATTGTTGTAAATCCAAAAGTAACTGAAGAAGAAAAACAACGTGTAATTACTAGATTAAAAGAAATTAAAGCAGAAGTTCTTGCAGGCGCGAGTTTTAAAACTAGAGCTGTAATTTACACTGACGATAGAGCATCCGCACCCAATGGTGGATTTTATAAAATCAATAGAAAAACACAATTTGTAAAGGAATTTAAAGATGTAGCGTTCAGTCTTGGCGAAGGAGAAATCTCGGATCCTTTTGAAACAGAATTTGGCTATCATATTATTATGGTAGAAAAAATTAAGGGACAGGAAGTAGAATTGCGTCATATTTTGATGATGCCAAAAGTTTCAGATCAAGCATTGAGAGATGCTAAAGAAAAAATAACACTTATCAAAAAACGTATTGAAGACAAAGAAATCACTTTTGCTGATGCCGCAAGAACAATGTCTGACGAAAAAGAAACCAAAGTAAACGGAGGTGTTTTAATTAATCCAAGAACTCAAGATACGCATTTTGAATTGACAAAAATGGACCCAACATTATACAGTCAGGTTTCCAACTTAAAAGAAAATGAAGTTTCTGTTCCCATTATTGACGAAGATCCAAAAGGAGGTAAGAAGTATAAAATTATAATGGTATCCAATAGAATTAATGAGCATACAGCCGATTATGGCAAAGATTATACAAAAATTAAAGAATTAGCACTAAAAGAAAAACAAATCAAAGCTATTGGGAAATGGTCGGATGAGAAAATAAAAGAAACCTATATTAAAATTAATGGGGAATACAAAGATTGTGAATTCACTAATAATTGGGTAAAAAAATAATTTTTAAACTCCATTCTGAGGACTCAAAATAGTAAAAATAATAAATCATAAAGTGTCATGTCAGACGTAACAGCCATTCAAAATTTAGTTCAAAAAAGACTCGAACTTAAAAAAGAGATTGCCAAAATTATTGTTGGTCAAGATGATGTTGTTGATCAAATTCTTTTAAGCATTTTTTCGGGAGGGCATGCGCTTTTAGTGGGTGTTCCTGGATTGGCGAAAACTTTGATGGTGAATACTATTTCTCAAGCGCTAGGTCTGGATTTTAAACGCATACAGTTTACACCCGATTTGATGCCGTCTGATATTTTAGGAAGTGAAATTCTAGATGAAAACCGACAGTTTAAATTCATAAAAGGCCCCATCTTCGCCAATATTATTTTAGCGGATGAGATTAATAGAACACCTCCAAAAACACAAGCTGCTTTGCTTGAAGCGATGCAAGAACGTTCGGTAACTATAGCAGGCCAAAATCATCCATTAGCCTTGCCTTATTTTGTACTAGCAACACAAAACCCAATAGAGCAAGAAGGAACCTATCCCTTGCCAGAAGCACAATTGGATCGTTTTATGTTTGCTATAAAATTAGATTATCCTTCTTTTAAAGAAGAAGTGCAAGTAGTTAAAAGCACAACTTCCGATGAGAAACAAACTATAAACCCATTGTTTACAGCTCAAGAGATTATTGATTTTCAACATTTAGTTCGTCGTATTCCAGTTGCCGATAATGTAGTGGAATATGCAGTAACTTTAGTAAGTAAAACACGTCCTGATAATCCGTTGTCCAATGAATATATTAAAAATTATTTAGATTGGGGTGCGGGTCCCCGAGCTTCACAAAATTTAATTTTGGCAGCCAAGGCGAATGCTGCTTTTAATGGAAAATTTTCTCCCGATATTGAAGACGTAAAATCGGTAGCTATTGGAATTTTACGCCACCGAATTATCAAAAATTATAAAGCGGATGCGGAAGGTATTACAGAAGAAATGATAATTGACAAGTTAATGTAAATTAGAATCAAATTTCCTAAATAGAGTAAAGCACAAAAAATATTTTTGTGCTTTTTTTATTCATGCATTCTAAGTAAGAAAAATTAAAGTTTATATTTGAATTTTATATTTTTTAATAATAAGAAAATAAATAATGTTTGGGACA